>JAEYYQ010000066.1 GCA_023428365.1 Pseudomonadota bacterium
ACGGGAGGCGCAGCTGCCTTTCGACGGGGGGGTCTGATGAGGACAATTAAAGGGGGATGGCGGTTAAAGATTGATGAGCGCAAGACCGATTGTGGATCAGATTGCGCATCGCCTTGCCGACACCGCGAACTGGTCACGCAAATGCCACGGATGTGACGGGCCGTCGTCAGATCAATCGGATGAGCTTCTGGATTTACGGATCTTCGAGAGGCCGCGAGCGATTGGCAATACCGGATGGTACCCAACGACCAATGATAATAAAGCCGAAGAAGCAGTACCACCGCAGCAAGACCCCGACCAAAGTCTTGTCGGTCCGTGCACTGCCGACTGTGAATTCGGCACGGCCCCTAATCTGCCGTGCTTGAGGATTGCACAGCACGGACAGCCAGCCGAGATCGTGCCGCGACGTAACAGACCCGCCACAAGGCTACCGATCGAGCGGCTGCCTCAAAAGTCCTGCGGAATGCAGGCAGCAATATCAGTAGTGGGCGCACCAACGAAAATGTCAGTACCGCTCCGAAACTGTCATCAGTTCGAAATGAAAAAACGATAGCTCAACGCCAGCCAGATCAAAAACATGGCCAACACAGGTCAGTTGAGATCGGAGAACAGCATCGGATCACGATACGCCCCGGCCTCAAACGACCGGAATCACATCGTATTCATCAAAATGAACAGTCCGACGCCAATGACTGGCCCAAGAAGCGTGGCCAGCAGCATCACAATCAACGGCTTCGCCGTCATGACACAACCCCGCAACATACACTACGCCGCTCGAGCGCAATCCCCCTTCCTCGAGCTACCTATGTGTCGAATACGCCCCTCAACGCATTGCAACACGATCCTCAGGATACACCCAATTGCGAGATAATGCATCTGGAAATTGCATAGCTCGCGCATGTAGTTCTTAACGTGCCTTCGCTTGCCGCTTTCGGGCTTTCCGCGAGCACAAAAGAACGCTCAATGAACGACGGTATTATTGAGCAATATAAGCAGCTTAGGGATTCACACTAGAACTAGACTTAGGTTCCTTTGAATTCTGTGGATAAGTCAGTCGTCTGTCAACAGACCAGTCCTGATCATCCACCCAATCGTGACAATAATGCGACACTGCCGTCCGCGGCACCGTTAGCTGCTACTTCAGGTCAAACAGCGGTAGCTGTTTCTGATCCTGCCCCTTGGTTTCGTAGGCAAGCTGCTCGATGCGGTCGAACGGCACCTGCTCCGCCATGATCAGCGACCGCTGCGCCTTCAGCGAACGGACCAAGCCTTCCTGCACCAGATGGAACTCACCGACGGTCTGCCCGGGAAGCACGGCTGCCGGATCTAGCCCGCTTTCGCTCTGGAACGCCGCCTTCAGCTTGCGCAGCGCGGTATCCTCGCGAACGCGCCCGATGAACCATGACGTGATCTGGTCGCGGCTCTTGTAATCGAGGTCGCCGGGCGACTGTGTTGCCAGCATGAGACCAAGTCCCGCCGACCGGGCACGCTTCAGGAGGCTTTGCAGCGGTTCGGCAGTGGCCGGCTTCGAGTTGGCCGGGATGTATAGGTCGGCTTCGTCGAACATGACGACGGCCTGCAACTCGTCGTTCGGGTTGCGCTGGCAGAAGCGCAAGGCTTCCGACAGGAACTGCGAGACCCAGAACAGGATATTTTCATTGTCACCCAGGAAGCCGGTGTAGATCACCGACAGCCGTGTCCGACCAGGGCGAGCAAACGGCCCGATGCCCAGCAGCGACTCCATTCGCAGGTTTTCGCCGCCACCTTCGAACAGCGATGAGTTGCGGTGCCGGAGGCTATCAAGCTGCGCCACCAGATCGCGTCGGATCTTGCCTGACGGATCCATGCGCTGCGTCAGGTCGGTCAGCTCGGGATCTTCATCCTCCAGGAGATAGATGAGATCGCCCAGTGTCACTTCCGTGCGCGACCGGCTGCCGAGAATCTTCAACGCTACCGACAGCGTTCCGGACTGCTTCTGGTGGGTCGCGGAATTCTTCAGATGCAGCATGTCGCCCAGCGCCGCCGCCGACAGGTTGGCGAGAAGCTGCTGCTCATGTTCCGGCAGTTCGCTGAAGCCCGTCGGCAAGAGCGTGATGGATATCGGCCGCCCCGACGACCGCCCCGGGGTATAGACGGCGACGTCGATCGCATCGGCCAGCTTTTCTCGCTCGCCGCGACGTTCTTGAATCTCCGTATCGTTGGACCGCCAGACGTCCGGGTTGGCATAGCTGCAGAGATCGCCTTTACGGTCGATCAGCACGGCGGGAATGCCGCGCAAGAGCAGCTGCTCGATCAGGCTGAGGGCCAGGGTCGTCTTACCGGAGCCCGAACCACCGAGCACCGCCGCGTGCCGCTTGAGCACGTCACGATTGAGCGTCACCGCCTTGGCACGGGCACCAATCTCTCGCCCGGCATAGATGCTGCGCGCGTTGTCGCCACCCTCATCGAGGATCACCGATAGAGGCAGTTCATCGTCGTTCGCGGGCAACGGCTCCGGCGGGCTCGAAGATCCCCATCCGATCCAATCGGCCCATCGGGTGCGCGGCGACTTATCCGGCTCAGCGAGACCGGGCGCCGGAGGCATCGGGACGAGCGGCCCGGCGCTGTCAGTCAGCACCTCACCGGACAAAATCTCAGTCGTATCGCTGGCCGCAACCGGCGGGTCGGCCGGCATCGATACACCCGGCGCATCCACCGGCAGCATCGCGGCAGGCTGAACCCGCGGCTCAGCCTTGACCACGGGGCGCCCCATCAGATCGAGGCGCAGCATCTGGACGACCGGGATCAGGCTCGACAGCAGCTTGGCCTGCTCGAACCAACGCTTGAAGCCGGGGTCGTAGCGATGATGCGTATGAAACTCGCGCACCATCATCATCCGCTCCCAATCCGGGATCGGCACCAGCACCGAGCGTCCGCCACCGTCTCGGAACTTGCGGAACGCCTGCGCCGTCTGATTCTTCTTGTTGGGCGGGAAGTCGCTGGCGCGCAGCATGAAGCAGGCGCGACCACTCATGTGGCCGAGCACCTTATCGAGTTGCCGCTTCAAGCCGCCACCTTGCGTGGGCCGGTTGCACAGGAACACCCGCGCATCGAAGCTGTGTCCTGCGCCCTGCCCCGAGGTGTGGCGCACGGTGATGTCGATGGCGGGCAGGTCGTCAGCAAGCTCCAGCCGTTTGACATCGAGCTGGATGGCGCTGCCCCACTCGTCCCTAGCCAGACCGAGTGTAGCGACCAGCACGTCCATCAGTTCCTGGTCGTGCGAGGGGATCTCGGCTTCCGACGCCTGCGAGAAACGATTCCACATGTCGCGGAAATCGAGATCGGACACCGGCTCCGGCGACGGCTCGTCATTATTCGGAGCAAAGCCCAGCGCCGCCGCGAGCGTGGAAATGAAGCCGGCATTCGCATGCGCCGGTTCGGCCTCGTCATCGGGCTCGTCGGCACCGCCAGCTTGCTGCGCGCGCAGACGTCCCTGCGCATGCTCAAGCAGCCGGCGTGTCGACAGACCACCGAATTCCTCAAAGAACTGCGGACCGAAGAACGCTGAGGCATCCGGGAAGCTCAAACCGCCCGCGTTCGTCTCGGCCTCGTGCTCCAGACGCTTGGCGATGATGAGGCGCGCCTCTTCGGGAGTACGCGACTCCAGCAGCGCCACCGGCCCAGACTTCTCGATACGATCGATATAGGACTGCGCGAGCACGCCGCGCACCTGGCCGTAAAAATCTTCCAGGCAGGAAATCAAAACGATCGATGTCGGCAGACGGTTTGCGATCTGGATCAGATCGCGCACCGCCTTCTGAAAACGTTCCTCGGCATCTTCGAAAAAGCGCAGGTCTTCAACCTGATCAATACAGAAGACGAGTGCGGCGCGCTCGACGGTCCACATGATCCGTCCCAGCGCTTCGATGATCTCGAACGCGCGCCCGTCACCGGTGTTGGGATCGAGCGCCGCGACGGCAGATTGCGACAGCTCGTTGAGCGGCCGGCCGTAGAGATATTGCCTGATGCGCTGATCGATGCGCGGATCGCTGCGCTGCAGATAGAGCAGAGCGCGCACCACGTTGATATCGAGTTCCTGATCGGCAAAGGCCGGGCTGGCGACCACGTCGTCGGCAAGCTGGACGATGAAGCGCGCGAGCTGCTGCTCATCGAGCGTCGCCTCGCGCAGACGCTTGATCTCATCGGCCGGCAGCACTTCGGCTGTGTCCAGCAGACGCCGCGTCAGGCGCGCCAGCGAGCTTTCACCCGGCTCGTCCGGATTGTAGGGCTTTTCCAGCGAATTGATGAGCCGGCGCAAATAGTAGTCGGCGTAACTGGCAACGTCGGGCGTCATCTGGGCATAGCCGAAATAGGCCTTGCCCTTGCGATGCGCGCCAGTCCTCAGCGCCCGGAGAAGGTGTGTCTTCCCAGCGCCCGATTGGCCATGAAACAGCAGAATG
>JAEYYQ010000418.1 GCA_023428365.1 Pseudomonadota bacterium
ATGTTGCGGTAAGCCGCACAGCCCAGCACGCCACCCCGCTCCGCCAGAGCCTTCAGCACCGCATCGCTCTTGTTGCGCTTGTGCTCGAACAAACGCGCGGGATTGGCGTGCGTGATGGCGACAGGCTTCTCCGAGTGCTGGATGGCGTCCAGCGACGTGCGATCACCCACATGCGACAGATCCACGAGAATGCCACAACGGTTCATCTCACGAATGACCTCACGGCCGAAGCGGGCAAGACCGGAATCCTCGGCTTCATAACAACTGCCGCCGAGTTCATTCTGGTTATTGTAGGTGAGCTGAATGACGCGAACGCCCAGTTCCCCGAACAGCTCGACAAACCGGATGCGCCCTTCCAGCAGGTTCGAGTTCTGATATCCCATTACCAGAGCGGTGCGGCCGCTGGCGTGAATGTCGATGACATCTTGAGCTGTCAGGGCAATCGCAACGAGATCGGCGTTGGCCGCAACAAGGTCACGCCACTTCGCGAGTTTATCGAGCGACTCGACGGTTCCCTCCCAGAAACCGCACGTCACAGTCACGCAGCCGACATCCGCCTGCCTCAGTTCCTCGAACACCTCGCGCGTGAAGTGTCCGCATTGCAGGCCATCGATAAGCATTGTGTTTCGTTTCTCCTACTACGCTTGTTCAGGTCGAGCCCCGAACGATCAACTTCGACGGCACGAGGGTCAGCAAAGGAACCTCGCGCTCCTCGGCGAGCGCCCTGAAGGCCTCACCCACCGCGTCCGCAAGGCCATCGACATCCATGCTGACGGTCGTGAGAGCCGGGCGTGTATGTGCGCCCCACCGGAGGCCGCCAAAACCGACGAAGGCAATATCGTCCGGTATGCACAGGCCGAAATCGTGCGCCGCCGCCATGGCACCCAGAGCGACCTCGTCACTCGCCGTAATCACGGCTGCCGCGCGAAGCCCCTTCTGGAGGACGCTTGTCATCGTGGCATACCCAGCCTCCGAGCGATCGCCATGCGGGATATCCCATGTCAGCGTCCCAGAGATCGTCCGCTTCTCCGCCATCAGAGCAGCGCGATATCCGTCATATCGAACGCGTCCAACGGCCGATGTATCAACGCGGCCGAGATAAGCAATCGGTTCGCGCTTGCGCTTCAGCAAATATTCAACAGCTTCCACCGCAGCCGCATAATCATCCGGTACGATGGAGACGATGCCTTCCTGATCGAGCCGTTGGCTGACGGACATGATGAGCGTACCGGCATCCGCCGACATCCGCATGAGTTTCAGCAGGTTGTCAGCACGAATACGACGAGGCGCCGCCAGCAATATTCCTCGTAATCCAAGCGAAGCCGAACGCTCAATGAGATGCGCAAGACGCTCCTCGCTATGGGCCATATCGAACAGCATGACGTCAAGGTCCACTTCACCCAATGTCGTCTGGATCGCTTTGGCCAGCGCCGGATAAATACCTTGCTCGATATCTCCGGTGACCAGTGCCACCGTTCGACCGCGTCCGCGGCGCAAGCTCTGGGCAATGGCATTCGGGCGATATCCCAGCGCCTCGACGGAAAGCATCACCCGCGCTCGGGTCTCCACCGCCACCGTCGCCCCGCCGCTCAGGACGCGCGATACGGTGGCCGCGGAGACACCGGCATGTCGCGCCACATCCAGCACACTTACCACTCACCTTCCTCCCGGTTGCGGCAGGATTTGTTCCTCCTGCTCATTTATCCGAACACGGACCGATAGAGGCGAAGCCAGTTCCCGCCAAGCAGCTTGTCGCGTTCCTCTGTGGAGAAACCGACCCGCGTAAGCCCGTTTCGAGCGGCATACGGCGCGCTGGTCCGTGGCGGCCAATCAGGCTTGGGCACTTTGCCCGGCTTTGCAGACGAACCGGCGATACGTTCATTGCGATAGTCCTCACACTCAGCCCTGAGGGAAGAGGAGCGTATCCTCGACATTCCATGTCAGATCGACCTGCGATCCGGGACCGATGCCGGGAGCCAGATCGAGACGCGAGCTTCTCATCGTCAGCTCGCCACATGGGCAATCCACCGACAGGCGAACGCTGGCGCCGAGAAACTCGCGCATCCGCACGGTCCCTTTGATCGTATTCGCCGCCCCGGCCCGTGCAACGCCCAACGCCTCGGGGCGGATCATAGCAACGAGATTTGCAGCATTCCGCGCGTCATCAGAAAGGACGCCGGCAAAGCGCAGGGTCTCATCGCTGTCACAAACTACCTCAGCCGTGCGGCCATTGACCGAAACCGGCTTCACCGGAATGAAGTTGGATTCTCCGAGGAAGCTCGCAACAAATGGCGATGTGGGACGCTCATAGACTTCATCCGGCGTTCCGAGCTGGGCAATGCGGCCCTGGCTCATGATGGCGATGCGGTCCGACATCGACAGTGCTTCTTCCTGATCGTGCGTGACGTAGACCACCGTAACGCCCAGTTCGCGCTGGATGCGCTTGATCTCGACCTGAAGCTGGTCGCGCAGTTTTCGATCCAAAGCGCCCAGCGGTTCGTCCATCAACAGGACCGGCGGCGCGAAGACGATCGCACGCGCCAGCGCAACGCGCTGCTGCTGTCCACCCGAAAGCTGGCTGATGCGGCGGTCGCCGTAGTCTGAGAGATCGACCAGGGCCAGGACTTCCTTCACCTGCCGTTCGACCTCGGTGCCGCTCATTCCGCGCAGGCGCAGGGGGAAAGCAATGTTCTCGAAGACATTGTAATTCGGGAACAGTGCGTAGCTCTGGAACACGACGCCCAGCCCGCGCTTTTCCGGCGGCAGACGCGAAATATCCTTCCCGTCGATCTTGATCTCGCCGGCATCCGGAATGACGAAACCCGCGATCATCATCAGCGTGGTCGTCTTGCCGGAGCCGCTGGACCCCAGCAACGTCACGAACTCTCCCGCGCGAACGTTCAATGAGACACGATCGACGGCAACCTGCGAGCCGTAGGTTTTCAATACGTCGGCGATGTCGATCGCTGCACCGAAGGCCATCGTCAGGCAATGCTCCTTTCTGCTGCCGCAGCTCAAGTGCTGGCCTGTCCGCTGTTCCGCCGAACGAGCGTGAACAGCGACAGGATCAACACGGAAAACGACAGCAGGATACAAGAGGCCGCCGCCACCGCGGGGCTGACCTCGAAACGAATGCCGTTCCACATCTGGACCGGCAGGGTGACGGAATCGATGCCGCTGATGAACAGCGCCACCACGACCTCGTCGAAACTCGTCAGGAACGCAAAAATCGCTCCGGCGACAACACCGGGCAGAATGGCGGGGAGCGTGACTTTGCGAAATGCGGTTGCCGGAGACGCGCCGAGACTGCGCGCGGCGTCGACGATCCGCCAGTCGATTTTCTGCATCACGGCAGAGACGTTGATGATGACGAACGGGAGCGTCAGGATCGTGTGCCCGACGATCAGTCCCAGCTTCGTGCCGACGATGCCGACCTTCGCAAACGCGCTGTAGAGCGCCACGGCGATGATAATGCTGGGCACGATCATCGGCAGCAGGAAGAACCAGATCACCACACGGCCGACCGTTCCCGACAGGCGGCTCAAGCCCAGCGCTGCCAGCGTCCCAATTACCGTCGCAGCCGCTGTGCTCGCGAGCGCGATCAGTATGCTGTTGACGGTCGAACTGCGCCACGGCCCCTCTCCCAAGAAGACGCCGTACCACTCCAACGAGAACCCCTGGGGCGGGAATGTGATGTAGTCGGTCGCGGTGAACGAGACGGGAATGACCGCGAGCGTCGGCACCACGAGATAGGCGCACACCGCGATCACGATCGCCATGAGGATACGGCCAGCCATTGCGCTGCCCGCACTCATCGTTGCATCCCCCAGATGGCGCCTAGATTGAAGAAGCGATCACCGATCCAATAGAGGATCAGCGTCACCACCAGAAGCGACGCCGACAGCGCCGAGGCCATGCCCCAGTTGAGCGCGCCGTTGATGTTGAACTCGATGAGCTGCGCCCACACCATGCCGCGCGCGCCGCCCAGCAGTGCCGGCACTACGAAGAACCCGAGACTGATGGTGAACACCAGCAGGATGCCCGCCATAACACCGGGACGCGTCAGCGGGAAATAGACTTTGACGAACGTCGTGAACGGCGATGCACCGAGACTGCGCGCGGCCTGCGTCGTGCGCGGATCGAGCCGCGTCATCACTGCATAGAGCGGCAGGATCATGTACGGCAACATAATCTGCGACATGCCGATCAGCACGCCGATCGTGTTATAGACGAGTTCCAACGGCTCACTGATGAGGCCGATACTCATGAGGGCCTGATTGATCATGCCGCGCGGATTCAGGATCAGAATCCAGCCATACGAACGCACCAGCAGGTTGGTCCAGAACGGCACCAGAACGCAAACCAGGATAATGCCCCGCGCAACGGGACCTGATTTGGCCATCATGTAGGCCACGGGATATCCCGCGAGCAGGCAGATCAGAGCCGTCGCGGCGCTGAACATTAGTGTCCGGAAAAGAATTTGAACGTAGCTCGGTACCTCGATGAGCCGCGTGTAGAACACCCACGGTCCTTGCGGATCGGAGAAGCTGCGGACGATCAGATCCGACAGGGGCCAGACGAGCACACCGCCCAACAGCACCAGCGCCGGTGCCAGCAGCGCGAGCGTTGTCGCGCTGCTGCCGCGGGAAGAAGAATTACTCATCCTGCACCTGAAGGAGCGATGCCCGCGATCCAGCGGGCCTGCCCCGACATCTCCGATGTGTCATCAGCCAAGAAGCCATTGACGGAACTCTTCCGTCGTTTTCTCGAGGTTCGCGGCCCACCAGTCACCGTTCAGGAACACCGCTTTGCCCTTCGTCGCCGGGCCGCCGGAAACGATGTTCTGGCGGTCAGCAGGAATCTGGTCCCAGGCCGCGGGAACAACCGGTCCGTAGTTATAGGCCATCGCAATCGCGACCTGCTGCTGCACCTTCAGGACGTGATTGAGGAATTGCATGGCCGCAGCCTTGTTGGGAGCGCCCTTCGGTATGACAAAAACCGACCACGTCAGAAGGCTGGCCTCCGGCTGCATGTCGACCGGGGCGCCGGAATTCTTGACGTTCAGCGCACGGCCGTCCGCCAGCACGCCCATCGACGCCTGACCGTCGCGCATGAGCTGTTCGCTCTGCGGCACGGTCTCGTACCAGATGATGTCATTCCGGATCTGGCCAAGTTTCTTGAGCGCTCGCGGAACGTCGAGCGGGTACAGCTTGTCGGCGGGTACGCCATCGGCGAGCAAGGCCATCTCGAGAAGGCCGCTTTCAACGCGATTGTAAAGCGCGCGCTTGCCCGGGAATTTCTTGGTATCCCACATCGCCGTCCAGTCTGTCGGCTTCTCCGGCAGTTTGGTGCTGTAGGTCAGAACGCGACCGAAAATGACTTCCGGCACGGAATAGTCGTTGAAGAACTCATCCCGCTTCATAAGCTGGCTGCGGTCGATGACGTTGAAGTCGAGCTTTTCCAGCAATCCCTTCTCGGCGCCGACACGGGCGAGTTCCGGCAGGCCCTCGATCAGATCCCATTCAACCTTGTTGGCATCGACCATCGCCTGCAGTCGCCCGAGCGTGTTGCCCGTTGCGCCGACGACCTGCACGCCCGTTTCCTTGGTGAATGGCTCCCACCACGCCTTCTTCATGGCAGCTTCCCACGAGCCGCCCCAGTTTGCATAAACGATGCGTTTGTTGTCCTGCGCGCGCAGGATCGACGGAGAGGCGATCAGCGCCGTGCCCGCGGCGGCAGTCTGCAGAAAACCGCGCCGATTGATCCCGACCTTTGAACCTGAGTTGTCCATGTTTTGATCTCCACTATGACGGATGTGAATTGTTCTCTGTCGATCACCAGTAGCGCCGGCGTGCGTCCGTGATGAGATGTGGTCCATCGTCTTCGATCACCACGGTCTCCTCAAAATCTCCCAGCCAGCCATCGCGCATCAAAGTTTTTTCGATGCACATGACCATTCCGGGTTTGATCACGGCGTTCTCGTCGGGTGTGAGCCACGGCGCATCCCAGCCAAGCCCGAGGCCATGGCCCAGTCCGCTGAACACGCCTTTCCAGGCAAATCCAGCGTCTTCCTGGGTTTTCAACCCGGCGCGCGCAACGTCCGCGGCAGTAGCGCCCGGCTTCATCGCGGCAATGCCTGCCTCGACAACGGAAATCGCCGCCTCGAACGCCGGAATTTGCTCCTCCACGGGCTTACCGACCGGTCGCGCTCTGGCAAGGTCGAAGCAATACCCATTGAGCACACCGGAGAGGCCAACGCGGAACCACTCGCCATCAGACAGCGGTTGCTTGGCGCCCCAAGTTGGGAAGCTGCAGCGTGTCAACGTGGGATTCAACCCACCACGCCCCGATGCCATGAAGGAATTGTAGAGCGCGCCACCTGCCGGAACGATCACACTCATCGCGGCGGCAACGACATCACCGTGCGTCGCGCCTGGAATTGCGGCCTCCATCATCGCATCGATCGCGCGAGAGCCCAGCTTCGAGGCGGCCTTCAATTGGGAGATCTCTGCGGGTGATTTCAACGACCGCAACGCCATGAGAATATTATCGGCCGGCTCGAACGTAATCCCCGGCAACGCGGCTTCGATCTGCTTACCGACAGGCATGGGCAGCGTATCCCCGGATACGAGACCGATACGCCCCTTCGACAAAGTTTTCTGCAGAGCTTCGATCGCAGCTTCCGTCACGAGATCCGCGAGCACGATCCGATCGCGCGGCATCGCCACCGCTTCGATGTAGGGCAGATCGACGATCAGCGTCGGCTCATCGCCGACCGGCATGATCAGGAAGGAATGCGCGCGACTCGTCCACGCACCCGCGACGTCGGGAATGAATGGGAACGAGGTGTAGTGGTTCGTCAGGTAGAAGACGTCGCCATAGCGATCCAGCCCGCCGCCACCCCTGCCACAGACGAGCAGCCCGGCAAGCCCCTGAGCGGCGGCGGCATCCAAAGCACGACGCCTGCGCTCAGCGGATTCTTCAGCTGGCACGGGGACTGCATCAAAGCCACCCATGTGACCTCCGACAGTTGCTCCGCCGGGTTTCTCGACACTGTAACGTTACTGTCACGTTGCGTCGCGCCCATCAAATGCAGAACGAGGTTGCGTTGGCGTCTATTTGAGGTGAAAACGTTTGCAGTCGTCAAGCGGAATGTGGATCAAATACATGAACGCGCACGATGCAGGCCTGTCAGATCAGGGCTCACCGGCCCCGAATGACACCTTGCGCCCGGCGAAGCTGGTGATGGCACCCGAGCGCGCCGCGGCAGCTTACCCCAATGCACTGAGTTTCTCCCGCAGCACGCTTCGCAAGATGCTGCGCGAGCGCTGGCGCATCGAATTGGCGCGCATCGAGCTCGATCCAGAAGGACGAGGGGAGGCGATCTACAGGATTACGGCCGGCAACGTCGTGTTCACCTTCTTCGCGATCTCCAAGGTGTTTCCGCCCGGCGCGAAGGTCGATCGCAGCTTTGGCATCAACTGGGATGTGAGCGCTGCAATCTGCCAGGGCGACTGGACGCCGGAGCGCGAGGCAATTCTGCGTGAGGAAATCCCAAAACAGTACGACGGCCGTTACGACGCCGATGTTTTATGTTTCTGCCGCGGCAATCGCAGCGAGCGCATCTTCGACGAGGTCGTTGATGCGCTGGGAGCCGGCACGCAGCCCGATACCGCGATGCTGGCCAGCGTCGGGTACATCCTCCGGTCCACGGCTTTCGCAGGCAATGGCCTGTTCGGCATGACACCATTTGAAGGGCTCGGCTCCGATCATCCGCTCGGCGCCCCCTATCATGCGCAGATCCTCGCCGCCTTCATGCTGCGCGAATTCGTATTCGATCTGGTGGATTCGATTGCTCTGGCACGCGGTAGTCAGGCGGTGAAGCTGGATCGCAAGCTGAAGCGTTATCTTGGCGTCGGCAATTCAGCGGGACTGGGGCTTATCCCGTTTCTGGCCAACCATCCGCGGATCGTCGACCGTTGGGTCCGAACTCATGAAGAGGCCCTCGCGGGTGCCCGTGCGCGACCCATCTCGTCGCTTGATCCGCTCGCGACCCGTTATCTCGGATTGGTCGACAAGGCAGCTACGTATTTCAGCGAAGATCCTCGTGACGGGAACGGGATTTTTGCCAGCTTCGAGCAACTGGGCGCCGAATTCAAACTGATCGGCACGCGAATGCGCGAGCAGTTCGAGCGTCAGCCAAAGCCCGTTCTTTGGTCGTCGGTGATCGATCCAGCTTGCGCGGGATTGCATCTGGAGGCCGCCGAAATTGTCAGCGGATTGCTGCTGGAACTCTATCCCGATCTCGTCGAACGTGGCGAGGCTGCCATGGCCGCGAACGAGACCATCGATTTCGATCCCGACATGACGGTCGCTGAGCTGCGCGACATCACGGAACAGGATTTCGCCTGGCTCAACGACTGCAATCCGGGCGCTTCCGAAGAAGCGAAGTACTTCTGGTACTATCCGGTGGAGGCACCTTACGAACCTCGCCGTGGCGTACGCGGGCGCGGCCTGGGATACGAATACGAGACCCCGATGGATCTGCCGCGCAACCTCGCTGCGCTGAGCAGAACCTTGGCGAACTCTCCCGGCGACATGACCGTCGCCGAACTGACAGCACGGCATCCGAACCACCGCGCCACCATCTGTCGCGTACAGTCCACGGCCGGCTTTGACTACGCCGATCTGCATCAGAATTATATCGCTGACGGCTTCACTCCGTTCGCTGCATGTCGCTTTCTGTTGTCGTTCTATGGCATGGAGAAATTCGATCCGCGCCTGCCGCGTTCGACCAAGGGCGCGCTGCTGCAAGGCGCGCCTCTTGCCGACGAGATCGAGAACGGCATCGACGGCGAGTGGCCCTTTCCATTGGTCCCGCAGTTTTCGGCCAGGTCATCGGCATTCGCACTAACTCCGCTGCGGTCGCTGGAGTCGCCGGAAGTTTCCGCTAAAGCCATTCAGCAGCTTGCGTCCGAAGCTGAAGAGCCGATCGTCCAGCGCGATGCAACGCACATCTTCCCGCTCGAACTGCGCAAGCTGTTCACGAAGGCGCTTCTCTCTCAAGGCTGCACCTTTGGTGTCGCCGAGGACATCACGCGCCTGATGCAAACAGCAATGACGCTTGGATCGGACAGTCTCGAACAGGTTCTCGATTGTTTCGATCATTGGTCTCCCGCGGCTGTACCCCAGTTCGTCTCGCCGCTGAGAATCGATGCAGCGTGCGGTCCAGCCTTCACATGTCTACCGTCTGCGATGGATTTGGCACGCACCGCGGCACAAGCCGGTGGTGCTGCTGTCTGCCGGATCGACAAAGCGCAATCCTCACCGCTTCTTGGAGCCGCTATTCTCGGCGCTGCGCGCCGCGGTTTTCTCAGCGTCATTGCCGACTGCAATACCGGCGAGACCTGGGCCTCCGGCATGGGGCAATCCGGTCCCTGGCTCATGAAGTCCCCCAACCCGTGGCAGCCGCCGGCAAGCGACACGCCGCTGGCACAACACCTCGCTCGTCTGCTCGGCGCGATCCGCGTCGCCGATGGAGCCAGCGTCGTTGTCGCCTGTGAAAAGGCCACGAGCTCTATGGACCCGGAAAGGATCAGTTGCGCCCGCAGCTGGAACGCGGCCGAGATCGAACGCGCGATCATGGTCATGAATACAGCGGGCCTGCCGGTCACTCCGGCGACATTCAAACGCTTGTTCACGCTCGCCAAACGCGCTTTGGTACCCGAACACATCGAAAAGCAGATCAATCCGGCTACGTGAGGTCACAGGTGTCGCGGGGAAATTTCACCAGCATTTGGGCAGCCACAGCCAACGTCCCTGCCGCCGCTTATGACCGCCTGAACGATCAGGTCGAAGCCGATGTC
>JAEYYQ010000110.1 GCA_023428365.1 Pseudomonadota bacterium
CTGAGGCAGCCGACAGCGCCCCGGTTCACGTCCAGAAGCTGGACAAGTTCGGCCGCGCCTATGCCACCGGCAAGCGGAAGGACGCAGTCGCCCGCGTCTGGATCAAGCCGGGCCACGGCAAGATCACAGTCAACAACAAGGACTTCTCGCAATACTTTGCGCGTCCGGTCCTGCAGATGCTACTGAAGCAGCCGCTCGGAGCAGCCAAGCGCGATGATCAGTACGACATCATCGCAACCGTCGCTGGCGGCGGTCTTTCCGGACAGGCCGGCGCGGTGCGTCATGGCATCTCGAAGGCGCTGACCTACTTCGAGCCGGATCTGCGCAGCGTGCTGAAGAAGGGCGGCTTCCTGACCCGCGACAGCCGTACCGTTGAGCGTAAGAAGTACGGCCGCATGAAAGCTCGCCGCAGCTTCCAGTTCTCGAAGCGCTAAAGCGTTTCGGTTCAAGCTGTCTGCTTTTCGTATCCCGGGCCCCGTGCCCGGGATATTTGTTTATGGGCATCAAAGCGGCGTGCCGTCCTTCCGGGTGAAGGTGTAATGACCTTCAGCATTGGTGGTGCCGTGCAGGCCGATATCCGGATAGGTTACGACTTCATTCGCTGTGCGGTCGCCGACGACCAGCAACACGACATCCTGCGCGCTCCGGTTCACGAACCGATGACCGTTCGCGTGACCAGCGGGAAAGCCGGCACACATGCCGGGTCGAAGCACCTCTTCCCCCGCCTCCGTCACCAGGACGACCTCTCCCTCCAGCACGTAGACGAATTCATCCTGCTTCGCGTGCCAATGCCGATAGGAGGACTGACCGCCGGGCACGATCCGCGTGAGGTTGACCCCGAAATTGCGCAACCCGGCATGATCGCCCAGCCTTCGGTTCCAACGTTGCATGTTGGCATCGCGGTGTGGTGGCGGCAGGCTGGTCGCATTGCTTTCGGCAACCGACAAAGCGTCAAAACCTGATGGCTTGATCATCGCAGCATCCCCTCGTGGTGGTAATTTGCGATATACGCCCGGATTGACAGGCTATCCTGCGTACCTCATATGTCGCGCATGATGAAGGGTGTGAACCAGGATCAAAGCCGACGTCGCCGTGTTCGTTCGCGGATGCGATGACGGCTGCCTGAGACCGCCGTTGCTGCAAGCCGCGCAAGCCTAGCGCGGCTTTTGTTTTTTCTACCCGCTGCCATATCTCTCGGGACGCCTTCGGAGCCTGCCCATGTCATCGCAACAGACCGCATCCAAACCTTCCGTGTTCATCGACGGCGAGGCTGGAACTACCGGCCTCGGGATCGCCGAGCAGCTTCGCGCCATGCCGTCCGTTCGGCTGATGAGCATTGCACCGGACATGCGCAAGGATCCGGCGGCGAAGCGCGCGCTGATGGCGGAAGCCGATCTTGTCGTGCTGTGCCTGCCGGACGACGCGGCAAAGGAGACGGTTGCGATGGCCGATGCTCTCCCCGGCGGCGGTCCGCGCATTGTCGACGCATCGACCGCCCATCGCGTCGCGTCGGGCTGGGTGTATGGCTTTCCGGAAATGACTGCAGATCAGAAGCATGCCGTCCGTCATGCGCGGCGCGTCGCAAATCCCGGTTGCTATCCAACCGGTGCGATCGCTCTGATCCGGCCTCTGGTCGCAGCAGGTATCATGCCGCCTGACTACCCAGTGACGATCAATGCCGTGTCGGGCTACTCGGGCGGCGGCAAATCGATGATCGCCGATTTCGAAACCGGCAAGGCGCCGTCGTTCGAACTCTACGGCTTGGGGCTTGAGCACAAACATATCCCCGAAATCGAGACGTACGGTCTGCTGACGCGGCGGCCGATTTTCGTGCCAAGCGTCGGCAACTTCCGGCAGGGCATGCTCGTGAGCATTCCAGTGCATCTCGATACGTTGAACGGAAAGCCGAAGTCTGCGGATCTCGAAGCAGCACTGGCCGCGCACTTCGCGGGGTCGGATCTGGTCAGCGTCATTCCTTCGTCAGACGCCAGCACCAAAGGCGCGCGCATCGAGCCGGAGGCGCTGAACGACACCAACAAGCTGGAACTTCGCGTGTTCGGCAATGACGCGCGCGGTCACGCGATACTGGTCGCGCGTCTCGATAATCTCGGCAAAGGCGCTTCAGGAGCCGCGATCCAGAACATTCAGCTCATGCTCGGCTTGGCGGAGTAACCAGTCGCCGACGCAGTCATCACTTTAGGCGCACGCGTCATCAGATGCGTGTGCCAGACCGCAATGACCAGAACGACGGCCGCCCAGCCCTGGTGCGCAAGCCCGAGAGACAGCGGCACCACTTCAAGCAGCGTCCAGATGCCAAGACCCGCCTGTATGAAAATCGCAGCCATCAGCACCATGGCTGAGCGTGACAGTCGGTCGTCATCCGCCGTGCGCGCAACCCAGATCGTCTGCACAACGGCCAATGCACAGATGATGTAGGCCATGACACGGTGATTGAACTGCACCGTGGTGATGTTTTCGAACAGATTGAGATACCAGGGCTCCAACGCTCCAAGCCCGCTGGGAATGAGGTGGCCATCCATCAGCGGCCAAGTGTTGTAGGTCAGCCCCGCGTTGAGACCGGCTACGAACCCGCCGAGCACCGTCTGCACGAGGATCAAGACCAGCACGCCGACGGCAAGCTTCTTCTGTCCCGACGTTGCCGTCCGCAACAACGGATCAGGCTTGTCGTTGTCCTGCCTGAGGTCAAACGCAATCCAGGCGATCAGCGCCAGAATCAGCATGGCAACCGTCAGATGCAGGGCCAGCCGGTATTGGCTGACGTCGATCCGCTCGACCAAGCCGGACATAACCATGTACCAGCCGATGCCGCCCTGAATGCCTCCGAGAAGCAGAAGCCCTGAAAGCTTCAGCGGCAGTCCTTTGCGCAGATAGCCGCGCGCCCAGAAATAGACGAGCGGCAGCGCAAACGCGACGCCGATGAAGCGGCCGAGGAACCGATGCGCCCACTCCCACCAATAGATGAACTGGAACTCGCCCAGGCTCATCCCCTTGTTCACCTGCTGATACTGCGGGATCTGCCGGTACTTTTCGAACGCGGCGTGCCAATCAGCCTCGTTCAGCGGCGGGATCGCGCCGAGCAACGGCTGCCATTCGGTGATCGAAAGCCCGGAATCGGTCAGCCGCGTCGCGCCACCGACGATAATCATCGCGAACACCAGCGCGGCCATGATCCAAAGCCAGGCGCGCACCGCGGCGGTTTGGCGCGTCGTCGGCGCGGCTTGGGCCACCTGCGTTACGGACATGGGACGATCTTTCCTGCGAAACCCGATGCATCTTCTGATAGTAACGGGTGTACCGCCCGACAATGCGCCGTGACCGCGCGGTGTCCTGGAGACGTGCGAAAGACCTTGAGATGACCATTCGGACCCGCAAGTTCATCGGCGCAGTCGCCTTGCTGGCATTCCTGGCGTTTTACGCTCTGGTTGCGATGGCGGTGGCTATTGTTCTGCAAGTCAACGACAGCAAGTGGATCGAGCTATCGTTCTACGTCATCGCCGGGTTGCTTTGGGTCATTCCAGCTGGTCTGCTGATCCGGTGGATGGTGCGGCCGGATGACGAGCTGCCAGCTCGGCGCTAGCGTCAGGCGACGCGCGGCGGGGGTGCCGGAACGTGCAGGCTGCGGCGGCTTAATGGCCGGACCGGGCGGTGCAAGTGGATGATGTCGATGTCGGTGACCTCAAAGCCCAAGAAGGACTCGAGGCTGTCCGCGCCAACTTCCTCCTCGCGCTCATCCGTAACCGACACGCAGGCATCGAAGCGGCCTTCAAGCGCTACGAACAGAGCTTGAGCATCGGCGTAGCGCGCGACGACGACGATGTGATCGTAAACTTCATCGAGCGTATCGAGCACGAGGTTCAGTCGATCCGGGTCCAGAACCGCAGCCTGATCCGTTGCTGGAGAACCCGCCGCGATCCCGTGGACCTGACAGTCGGGCAGTCGTTTGATGATATCTTCGAACGTGGCCACACCCTGCATGAGGTCGTTGATGCCTTGCTGGCCGGGTAGCACGCGGCCGATGACATCTCCGCCTTCGAGAGCCCAGCGGACCAACACCACCCGACGTCCGGCCCGACTGAGCTCGGTCGCAAGCTGCAGTGCTTCCTGGCTCGGATCGATGCGCCGGGTCTCACCCGATATGATGGTCCGGAAGCCCTGATCCATCGTGGCGAGCGAAAGCAGCTTCTCCGATGTCGCCGGAACGTTGTCGAGATTCACAAAGCGCGGCGCGGCAGGACGCTCGTCCAATGCCACGACCTCGGCGCTCGCAGTTTCGGTTTTGACTTTCAGGAAGACGCGACGGAACGCCTCTCGCGCGATGATCCCAGCCAGACCCAACAGCAGGACGAGGCCCATGCCTACCAGAGCCGTTGCGCCCTTGCGGGGAAAGATCGGTCGCTCCGGCGCCTCAGCCCATACGGTGACTTGCACCGGAACTGCGGAAACGGACATTCCATTCAAGTATGCCCCGATCAGGCGGTTCACGAACCTTGCCGCACGGTCGGGATCGGAAGCGGTCAGCCTCACATCGATGGTTCCCGCCTGGTGACCTGGAACCACGCTGAGCCGGCGATAAATGCGAGACAGCAAACCTTCATCAGTGTTCAGAGCAGGTTGCGTCGGCGCTTGTGGAATCAAACCGAGTTGCGTGAGCAATCCAGGGAGGCCGGTACGGCCGTTAAAATCCGGCCAGCGTTGCAGATCCTGCTCTTTTGCCACCGCCAGGACCCACTCCGGAGCCGACAGCCCGCGAACGTGACCGGCGACCGCAGCCGCGCGATCAGATGATTCGCCAACCGTTAAGACAGCGTCGACCTGGAACCGAGGCGTGAACCACGACTGGGCCACGAAAGCCGCCAACCCGGCTGTGATCGTCGCCAGCATCAGGTGCGGCAGGGCCCGTCGCACTGCCTGGAGGGCAGCGACCGGAAAAGCCGGTATTGGCGGGGCGATGGTGGGAAACATGACCAGTCGAGTTGCTGATAGCCATTAGCCGACGCACCGATGCGTTCGGTCAGCTTGGATAAGAACTGGTCAACGTAACGAATTAGTTAATCTTATCTGAGCAATACAAGCACTTGTTGATATGTTGCTGGATCGCCGCAGACTAACCTTAATG
>JAEYYQ010000118.1 GCA_023428365.1 Pseudomonadota bacterium
CGAAGCCCAACCCCACAATGGCCGACCCTGCGACACCAGCCCCAGCCAGCTTCATAAACTGCCGGCGTGAGACTTCGATGTTCATGGGTAGGGTTCCTCCTCAGGAGCGCGCAGATAACCCGCGCACAGGATACATCGTAGTGCACAGATTCTAGGCGGTCAATTTGCAGCGCAGCATGAATTGCGGTTGCCGACAGTCGATTCAAGGCTCGGAACTGCGACGTGCGCTTGGGCGTTCTCGCTTCATGAAAACGTGATCGAGTGGGGTTCGTATGATCGATCGAGTGCTGCGCCGCACCGCGCGACTTTGCCTTGCCGTTCTGAGTACAGGAGCTGCAGTGACTGCAGGCGCGTTTCCGGTCGCGGCTCAATCGGCTGAGCCGAAGGTGAACTGTGAAACCGCAGCCCCCGCCAAGCCATCGACGGACACGGCGAAAGGCCCTGATTCAGGTACAAAAAATATGGGATCGACAGCTTGGTCCGGTGGCGGAATGGGTGGCTCGCACAACGATACGACACAGGCCGGACCGGCACCCGGTTCCAACACACAACATCCTGCGACCGCAGAAGGATTGGACCCCACCAAGCCGGAGACCGGCCAGCAAGCCACGAAGAAGACCGAAACGCGCTGCTGAGAAGATATCCTGCGAAAGTCTACCTGATGCTGAGTTGACTGCGCAGAGAAGAGCGATACCTTCGACTTTCGGATGAGAGCATCTCACGCTCCCGAGGTTCGGGGCTTCAGTTTTGGAAAAAGCGCACTGGCGGGCGGTGTTGGCCTGCTTCTTTGTGCGTTATCGCCATCTGGCGCTCGGACCGATTCACTTCCCCCTGATCTTCTGAAGCCGGCGGAACGATCGAAGCCAAGCTTCACGCTTCCGGATACAGCGGGGACGCAGCGGGCTTTGGCGGACATCGGCACTCGCGTCGTCCTCGTGCATTTCTGGGCGACGTGGTGCGAGCCATGCCGTGTCGAACTCTCGAGCCTGTCGCAACTTGTCGATCGAAATCCCGACGTCACGGTGATGGCGATCAATGTCGCCGAGCCGCCGGTACGGGTTCGTCGTTTTCTTGAAGCCAATCCGGTCACGTTTTCCGTTCTGCTCGACGAAAATCGTGCGGTGACACGCACCTGGGGCGTCGCCGTTCTGCCAACGACCTACGTGCTGGATCGCTCGCTCACCATTCACCGCGTCGCCGAGCGCGACATCGACTGGCTTAAGCCGGAGGTCGTCACCGTCCTCGAAGACGTGGGCAATGCCTCATCGTCCGTAACTGACAACAACACGCAACAGGGAGAGAAGCGACATGACAATCAATAGGCGCGACATCCTGAAGACAGGTGGTGCACTCATTGCGGCTGCCGCACTTCCGAACGCGGTGTCGGCACAAAGCCGATTTGCACCCGCACCGGGACGATGGCGGACATATCAAACGATCACGCGTTTAGAGATCGCGAAGCCAGAAGGTGCCGTGCAGGCCTGGATTCCATTACCGACACTGAACGAGCCAGAATGGTTCCGTCCACAAGGCAACATCTGGTCGACCAACGCTACGTCCGCAGCAATCAAGCGCGACCCCAAGTATGGCGCCGAGTTCCTGCATGTAACGTGGGATGCGGATGCAAAAGTCCCGGTCGTCGAGATCACCGGCAAGTTTGCTACGCGCGATCGGTCAATCGATTTTTCAAAGCCAGGGCAGGTGGCGCCACTGTCTGCCTCCGATCTGAAGCTCTACACCGAGGGTACGGCTCTCATTCCCGTCGATGGCATCGTGAAGGAAACCTCCGACAAGATCGTTGCCGGTGCCGCCAGCGATATGGATAAGGCACGCCGTATCTACGAGTGGGTCGTTGATAACAGTGCTCGCGATCCCAAGACGCGCGGCTGCGGGACGGGTGATGTCGCAGGCATGCTGAAGAGCGGCAATCTGAAAGGTAAGTGCGCCGACCTCAACGCACTTTACGTGGGCCTCGCGCGTGCAGCCGGGCTGCCAGCTCGCGATGTTTATGGCGTGCGGGTCGCGCCGTCTCAGTTTGGTTACAAGAGTCTTGGCGCGGGCACCGAGGTTGTCACGAAGGCGCAACACTGCCGCGCTGAGGTCTGGTTGTCCGGCTTCGGCTGGGTCCCGGTCGACCCCGCTGACGTCCGCAAGGTTGTGTTGGAAGAGCCGCCGGCAAACCTGCCTCTGACCGATCAGAAGGTCGTCGACGCGCGCAAAGCGCTGTTCGGAGCTTGGGAGATGAACTGGCTCGCCTACAACGTTGCGCATGATCTGGTGCTGCCAGGGGCGAAAGGGCCAACATTGGAGTTTCTGATGTACCCTCAGGCGGAAACGGCGGCCGGGCGTCTCGATTGTCTCGATCCGGATACCTTCACCTACAAGATCACTGCCAATGAAGTGACGGCCTGAGTGCCATCGTTTAGAATCCAAGGGCGACGCCAGGATCGCGTCGCCCGGATCTGCTGCGCTATGCCAATGGGAGAACGCACATGAACGTACCCCAAGTCAGATTGACGAGCTTGGCGCACGGTGGCGGCTGTGGTTGCAAATTGGCGCCGTCCGTTCTGCAACAGCTTCTCGCAGATCAACCCGCGATGTCGGCTTACACGCAGCTTCTCGTCGGCACCGAAACCGCCGACGATGCCGCCGTCTGGCAGCATGACGAGAACACCTGCATCATTGCCACGACCGACTTCTTTATGCCGATGGTCGATGATCCGTTTGATTTCGGCCGTATTGCCGCGACCAACGCGATTTCGGACGTTTATGCGATGGGCGGGCGGCCAATCATGGCGCTGGCTATTCTCGGAATGCCGCTCGGCAAAATACCGACCGAAATGGTTCGCGACATTTTGAAAGGCGGAGCATCAGTTTGTAACGCAGCCGGCATTCCTGTCGCTGGCGGCCATTCGATTGACTGTCCAGAACCGGTGTACGGACTGGCTGTTATCGGCGTATGCCGGCCGGAGCATGTGCGTCGCAATGCCAGCGCCAAGCCCGACGATGTGCTGATCCTGACCAAAGGCATTGGCGTTGGCATCTATTCCGCTGCGATCAAGAAGGGTGAACTGTCCGCCGACGGCTACGCTGAAATGATCGCCTCAACGACGTTGTTGAATCGTATCGGTGCCGAACTGGCGCAGAATGATGCGGTACACGCCATCACCGATGTCACCGGCTTTGGCGTGCTGGGGCATGCGACGGAAATGGCGCGTGGAGCCGATCTTACGCTGGTTATCCGCGGTGATCAGGTTCCCTTTCTGCAGGAGGCCGCGCGTTTGGCTCAGGCGGGGTTCGTGACCGGCGCATCGCATCGCAACTGGGCGAGCTACGGCGAGGGTGTAACGTTGCCCGCGAATTACGCGGAATGGCAGCGCCATCTGCTCACTGATCCGCAGACCTCCGGTGGGCTGCTGGTGGCGTGCGCGCCCGCAGATGCCGATGCGATCCTTCGGGATGTGCAGGAAGCGGGCTATCCGGCAGCTCGCATCATCGGTCACATAGAAACAAGCGCCGTGGGCGTCCGGGTGGAGTAGCGCATCCTTTCATCGGACTTTGCGATGCGCAGTGGGGTGCGCTGATGCATGCGCACCCTGCAGTGTATCCAAGCTCAAATGCGCTCAGCGATTTGCAAGTTCTTTGCGTGTGGCCTCAAAGAGGAACCAGGCGCGGCGTTCGGTTTCATCGATCCAGACTTCGAGCGCGCTCGTCGAAGCCACGTCACCGTAGTTGTCGCAGACGCTGTGGGCCTCGCGCATGCTTGCCGCGAGTTGAACGTTGTCGTCGCGCAGCTCGGATAGCATGTCCTGCGCCTCGACGAAGGAGGCATCATTGTCGGCGATACGTTGCTCGCGCGCGATCTGACCGATTGAGCGTAGCGTGGTGCCGCCGACTTTGCGAACACGTTCTGCGATCGGATCGGTCATCGCAAATATCTGATCGCCTTGCTCGTCGAGCATGAGGTGATAGTCGCGGAAATGGGGTCCGCTGATATGCCAATGAAAATTCTTCGTCTTGAGATAGAGCGCAAATACATCAACCAAAACTCCGGTCATCGCAGCCGAAATATCGCGAATGGCATCATCGCTGAAGCCTGATGGAGTCCGAAGGCGTTCACGCTCATAGGCAACTTTGGCGGAAGCTGTGCTGCGCATAATCTGCTCCTCTATACGGCCATACTGCCTACTGAGGTATGTCTGTCGGAGGCGCTATTCCAGATATCCCGATGCCAATTCAGTATGCAAAGGTTCGGACCACCCAAGCCCTTGGCCCAAGAATTCGGGCGCCTGGTATTGCTCAAAGTAGTGAAACGCGGAGACGATTTATCGATAGTGGTTTGATTTAAAGAAATTCAAACGTCTGCGCTCTGTTTCCAGAGGGGCCGGAACCGACATCGGGCAGCGCCTCCATTCAGGCGTTGAACCCAGCATCCACAGTGACAACGGACCCTGTGATCTGCCGTGCTGCGGGGCTCACCAGGAAGGTCACGGCCGCCGCCACATCTTCTGGATTGCCATAGCGTCCGAGAGCTGTAAAAGCACGCAGCCCATCGGAATGATCGCCGTCGGCTGGGTTCATATCGGTATCGGTCGCTCCTGGTTGAACCAGGTTCACGGTGATGTCCTGAGGCCCGAGTTCCCGAGCGAGACCGCGCGTGAAGGCGAGGAGCGCGGACTTGGTCAGCGAGTACACCGTCAGTCCCGGGAATGGGACGCGCTCAGCGAGATTCGAACCGATAGAAACGATACGGCCGCCTTGCTTGAGATACGGGATGGCGGCTTGAGACGCCAGCACGGCCGCGCGCACGTTGACGTTCAGAAGTGCGTCGATATCAGCGAGTCTCATCTCCGCGACCGTGCCGGAGCGGGCGATGCCGGCATTGTTGACGAGAATGTCGAGGCCGCCCAAGCCTTCCACCGCCTCGCCAACCGAGCGCTTCACGGCAGCCGCGTCGGCGCTGTCGGCCTGGATGGCGAGTGCTCTGCGGCCCTTGTTCTCGATTGCCCTGACGACTTCGGCTGCACGATCGGCCGAACGTTCGTAGGTAATAGCGACGTCCGCACCCTTTTCCGCAAGCGCAAGCGCAATTCCAGCACCGATGCCACGCGAGGCACCTGTTACAAGGGCTCGCTTACCAGCTAGCTCGCTCATCGTCCTCCCTTTCTGTATCGATTGACACAGAAATAGCTAGGGGCGTTGCTGAGCGGTGTCAATATATTTATATAGTGATCGATGCAAAAATATGGACGAACATCGAAAGACCACGAGACAGCGGCACGCGGACGTGGTCGCCCACGTGCATTCGACCGGGAAGCTGCCCTCGCGCAGGCGACCCGGCTTTTCTGGCTCAAGGGTTATGAGGCGACTTCGATTGGCGACTTAACAGAGGCGATGGGAATCGGATCGCCTAGCCTTTACGCGGCATTCGGCTCGAAGGAGGCGCTCTATACTGAGGCGCTGCGTCATTACGCCGAAAAATATGAAGGGCTCGTCTGGGCCAAATTCCAGTCGGCGGAGACGGCGCGCGAGGCGGTCGAGTTCTACCTGATGGATTCAGCCGCGGCGCTGACCGGATGCGACATTCCGCACGGGTGCATGGTGACGCTCTCGTCGGTCGGCAGTGAGGGGCATTCGGAACTCGGCGAGCTTGTCCGATCTGAGCGGGCCGTTACGCTTGAGCGGCTGAAGGCGCGTCTCAGCAGAGGCGTTGCAGAAGGTGAACTCCCGGTCTCGATCGATATCCACGCACTCGCCCGCTTTGTGCAGACCGTCCAGAGCGGCATGTCGATCCTAGCACGCGATGGGGCGAGCCGCGCCGAACTGGAAGCCGTGGCCGAGGTCGCGATGCAAAGTTGGGACGCCCGCACCGGTAGCCTGAGGCGGTGAGGTGCTAGAGGTACGAGAAACTTAAGCGGCGCTGTGTTTTCTGTCACTCGGACGGCGGTACGATGCCTGCGATGGTGAGGGCGATTGCGCCGTTGTGATAGTGGCCGATGATGGCGCCCATTTCGACCACGCCCCTGTCGCCGAGCGCGGTGCGCGCACGTGCCAGGGTCTCGTCGCCGACAGCATGACCGTCCAGCATCTCGGTCGTGAAGGCGTACGCTGCGGCTTCGTCAGGCTTGGGAAAAGATGGCGAAGCCCCGGCATCGATCGCTTCAATGGCCTGTTGCGCGAGCCCAGCCTTCAGCGCCAAGCCGACGTGGTTGTTCCACATATAGCGACAATCGTAATGTCGCGCGGTGAGGAGGATCACGAGTTCCGAAATGCGAGCATCCAGGGTCGTGCCCCACCGCAGAAACTCGCCGAGCTTCTGTGCGCGAGAAGCAAGCTCCGGGCTATGCAGCCAGACATGCATCGGTCCCCGCACTTCCTTGCGCGGACCGCTTGCCACCTCATCGGCGACGCGTTGCTGCTCGGCATCGAGCTGCTTGAGATCCGGAAGCGGGATGCGGCCGCGCGACATGGGTTTGTTTCTCCAATCAATGGAAAACTCTCAAGCCTTCGATTGGGCGGCGAGAAACTCTTCCAGAGAGAAGAGCTTCGGATCATAGGCTGGTTCGGTGATCTTTGTGCCGCGGAATGGCGTTGCCTCATGCAGCCACTTCTTCGGCGGCGGTAGATCCCAGGTGAAGCGATTTCCCGCGTGCCATTTCACAGGGCCATCGTCGAAATCCATCAGCTGAATTGGCGGTGGCAGGATTTCCACGCGATGGCCGTCGGGATCGCGGAAATAGACGTAGAACGCATGACCTTGTCCGTGCCGGCCGGGACCGCGCTCGAAATTACGCGAGAAGCCGATGCCGCCTGCTGTATCCAACGCACGCAGGAGGCAGTTGGCATCTGAAACGATATACGCGAAATGGTGCATCGCCGGCCCCGGACGCGACAGGAACACGATGTCGTGCGGATTGTTCTTGCGGTAGAGGAACAGGCCTAGAGGATCCTCATCCTCCGGCTTGTCGACGAAGTAATCCGAGATGCGAAAACCGAGATCCGTATAGAAGCGCCCTGCAGTCGGAACATCCGGCATCAGGCATTGGACATGATCATAACGGAGTGCACCCGCACCGCGATGGAGATGAGGGCGGTCGTGCAGCCGCGGTTGAGTTGGCATGCTGGCGCAGAGTTCAAGAGGGATGCCGGCAAAATCGCGCAGCGCCAACGTCCGTCCCTGAAAGTCGCGCTCCACCCAGCTTGCCTCGATCCCGTTGCGGTCGAAGTACGCCTTGGCAGCGTCCAGATCCTCATCGCGGAATACGCGAAATCCCAGAGCCTCACACATCGGCGGTTCGTCAGAACTCTGTAGCACCAGGCTATGGTGGCAGGATTCCTCGACGCCGCGCAGATACGTGACACCGCGATCTTCGTCGGTAACCATCAGACCGATGACCTCGGTATAGAATTCGCGCGTCTTCGGCAGGTCGCGGACGGTCAGCCGGATATGGCTTGCACGCGTGATATTGAACGGCGGCGAGAAATTGGTCTGGGGGACGGGCATCGCCTGGGATACTCCAGATAGCGGGGCGATAATCGAAAGTGGCGGATGTTGCTACGCGGCCTTGTCATCGTGGCGATGGCCGATGGCGGCTTCCAGGCGCGCTTCGTAGTCCTGGAACACGGCCTCATGCCGATGTCGCGGCCGAGGAAGGTCGATTTTAAGCTCGAGCGAAACCCGCGCCGGGCGTCCACTCATCACCAGCACACGGTCAGAAAGATAAATCGCCTCGCGAATATCGTGAGTGATGAAGAGGATCGTGTTGCGCGTAGAGCTCCAGATTTCGCTGAGGGCGTTCTGCATGGCTTCGCGGGTCTGAGCATCGAGAGCCCCGAAAGGTTCATCCATCAATAGCGCCGAAGGTTCGATGGCGAGCGCTCTGGCGAGGCCGACGCGCTGACGCATGCCGCCGGACAGTCGGTGAGGATGATAGTCTTCGAAGCCCGCGAGGCCGACCAGATTGACGTACTTGCGGGCGAGCCTGTTCTGCTCCTCCTTCGACAAGCCTTTCGAGTTGAGGCCGAAGGCAATATTGCCCATGACCGTCAGCCAAGGGAACAATGCGAATTCCTGGAAGACGATGCCGCGGTCGAGACCGGGGCCTTTCACCTGTTTGCCGTCGACATAGACCGCTCCACCTGTCGGCTCGGAAAGGCCCCCGGCAATGCTCAGCAGAGTTGATTTTCCGCAGCCGGAAGACCCGATGATGCTCACAAACTCGCCATCACGAACCGTGAAAGAGATATCTTCGAAAACGCGGAGATGACGGGTGCGATTCCAACTTTCGCGGCGGGCGTAAGTCTTGCTGAGATTATCGATCCGGAGCTCTCCCATCAGTTCGACTCCCTCACCGTGCCCCAACGCTCGACAGTGGCGACTTCAAGCCCACGCAAGAGGACTCGTTCGATCAGCAATCCAACGATGCCGACAACGAGGAGACCGGCGTACACCACATCCGAGTTGAAGTATTCGCGGCCCCAATAAATCCGATAGCCGAGACCCGCACTGACGGAGACGAGCATTTCGGCGACGATCAAGATACGCCAGCAGCGCGAGAATGCGAGCCGGTAGCCGGCGATCATCGAGGGTAGCGCCGCTGGGATCAAAACACGCCAGAACAGCGACGGGCCGGTAGCGCCGAAGGCCTTGCCGGCGCGAATGAGGGAGCCATCCACCGTTCGCACGCCTGTCCAGGCGTTGAGCGTTACGGTCAGTGCGACCTCGTAAATGAGAATGCTGGTGATGGCGAATTCAGTGAGACCAAACCAGATCATCGAGAGGGGGAAGAGCGCCGTTCCGGGGATAGCGAGAAGAAAGTTGAGAGGCGCTGCAAGAATCCGCTCCCAGATGCGGAAGTAGCCCATCATCACGCCGATGATCGTGCCTGCGATCGATCCGATGAAGACGCTTTCGAGAAGCCGCCGGAGAGAAGCCCAGATGTCGGACCAAAGCGTTCCCTGCTCGGCCATTCGCACGAGCGCGGAGAAAATGGCGCTCGCCGGTGGAAAGAGGGCTGCAGGCATGCCACTCAGGCGCGCAGCCAGTTCCCAGAGGATGACAAGGACAACAAGTGGAGCTGCAAGAAAGAGGAAATTCTTCAGTCCATTCGCGAGCCCGCCTCCCGTGCGGATTTCCTCCGCCGAGAGGACCTGGGCTGCGCGGCTATCAGTATCCAGTGCCGCCATCGCAGGGATTTGTCCCGTTAGGTTGTTGACGCTGCTACTTGATCGCTGCCTCGGCCTTATCGCCAAAGCTCTTGTCCAGGATTTGGCTGAGGTCCAACTTGGACTTGATCGTTCCCGCCTCGGCGAGGAAGTCCCGCGTCCCGCCCAGCTCCTTCGCATCGGTATCGATGAAATTGACACCCGGGAACTTGTCGACCTCGAACATCATTGTCTTGATGGTGGCGTCATCGAGCGCCGAGCCGGCATCGCGCACGGTCTTGGAGAAAATTTTCAACGCGCCGTCCGGGTTGGCGCGGATCCACTTGTGCGCCTTGGCATAGGCATTGATGAAACGCTGGACAGTGTCGCGGTTCTTCTCGATGTAGCTCTTATCGGCAACCAGGATCAATGGGTAGGTGATCTCGGCGAGATCCTGGAACTGCTTGGCGCTGATGATTTCCTTGCCGTTCCCGCCTTGCACGATGCGTTGCATCATCGGATCCCATCCGAGTACCGCGTCGAACGTTCCTTTCGATGCCATTGCCGTTGGCATGTCCGTGACCCGGACGTTGGAAATCTGAAAGTCGCTCTCTTTCAGACCCTCTTTTTTGACGAGGTTCAGGAATACGCCGTGCACGCCGGTTCCGACCTGCATGCCAATGCGTTTGCCTTTGAGGTCGGCCAGAGATTTTATATCTCCCAGTTCAAGTGACCCGACCATCTTGCCGGTAAAGCCACGCGACCCGGCTCCGATCGCCACCAAGGGAATGCCCTTGTCGATGGCGGTGAATAAGACGACGTCTGACACCTCAGCGAACTGCATGGACCCGGCGACAATCGCCTCGACCGCCAGGTTGCCGCGAACTACGGGTTTGAGTTCGACATCGAGGCCCTCGTCCTTGAAGAAGCCTTCCTGCGCGGCAACCAACGATGGCACCTGATTGACACCGCTGGCCATGCCGACAGTGATTTTGCTCTGCGCCAAAGCGACAGATGGCAGGGCGGCAAGTGCGCCCAACGCGAACATCAACTTCGCGAAATTCGACATGATGTTTCCTCCCGGAGTTTGGTTTCGCCCAGCTTGGCGCCGGGTCGCTTTTGCTCCGTGCCAAACGATAGGCCGCCGTTTGCCGGTCGGTCAAGAAATATCGATATTCATCGCCATTTGTTGACCAACTGAAAAAATATCGATATTCGTGGAATGAGATTTTTAGAGATGAACACGCCTGAATAGGCCGAATATCGAGGACAACATGCGTTACGCGGCATTCGAGGAAAGCGGCAAAAGCCGGCTGGGAGCTGTCGCTGGAGATGAGATTGTTGATCTCAGCTCGATCACGGGAAGCGCTACCTCGGCGCGCGCTATTGTCGAGAATGCCGACGTGCAGGCCAAGGCTGCGCGCCTCGCGGCAGATCCCAAAGCGCCGCGCTTGCCAAGGGCCAGGTGCCGGCTGCTTTCTCCGCTTCCGGATGCTGGCAAATTCATCTGCCTTGGTCTCAACTATGCGGATCATGCCAAGGAGGGCGGGCACAACGTTCCCGACTATCCGTCCATCTTTCTGCGCGCCAATAGTTCACTGATTGGTCCCGAGGATCCAATTCTCGCGCCTCTATGCTCCGAACGGCTCGACTACGAGGCAGAACTTGTCATCGTGATCGGGAAGCGCTGTCGCCACGTGCGCGAGGACGCAGCGCTTGATGTCATTTTCGGCTACACCGCCTTCAACGATGGGACCATTCGCGACTACCAGCGTCGCACCTCGCAGTGGACGGCTGGTAAGAATTTCCATGGCACCGGTCCGCTCGGCCCTTGGATTGTCACGGCCGATGAGATCGCGCCGGGAGCTACCGGCCTAGGAATTCGGTCCCGCCTCAATGGTAAGCTTATGCAAAGCTCCAATACCGACCACATGCTCTTCAATGTTCGACGGACCATCGCAATCCTGTCGGAGATCTGGATGCTGGAGCCCGGCGATCTCATCGCCACCGGCACGCCAGAGGGTGTCGGCCATGCGCGCAAGCCGCCGGTGTGGATGCGTCCCGGAGACGAGGTTTCCGTCGAGATTGACGGTATTGGCACGCTGACCAGCCGCATTATCGCCGAGCCGGACAATTCAGGTTTTATTGCATAGACCCAACATGATCCGCGACTCCTTCAGTCAGGAACAAGGCCGGTCTCGCACCGGTCGCATCTATGGCCGGCTGCGCGATGACATCATTCAGGGTGTGTTTGCGCCGGGCTCCAAGCTGAAGATCGAGGATCTGAAGGCACGATATGAGACCGGCGCGACGCCAATCCGCGAGGCCCTGAGCCTGCTGACGGCTGATGGACTTGTGGAGCGGCTTGAGCAGCGCGGCTTCCGGGTCGCGGAAGCGAGTGCGAGTGAGTTCGAGGAGCTGCTCGCCATTCGCTGCTGGATCGAGGAGCGCGCCCTGCGTCTCGCCATGCGCCACGGCGGCCGCGAGTGGGAAGAAGGCGTTGTAATCGCGCGTTATCGACTCGCAAGCACGCCCCGTGTCTCCCCCGCAGTGAGCTTTCCGCAGAGCGACAACTGGGAACGGGCTCATAAGGAGTTCCACAGGAGCCTCGTGTCGGCCTGCGGTTCAACGACACTTCTGCGGCTTTGCAACCAGCTTTATGACGAGAACAATCGCTATCGCTATATCGCCCGGCTCAGCAATAGCGAGCGCCCTGATGTCCTCAAGGAGCATGAGGCGATCGCGGAAGCCGTGCTGGCGCGCGACGCCGATCATGCGGTGCGATTGATCACCGATCACTACACGCTCACCGGTGATCTGCTGCGTCAGAGCATTCTGACCAACCTGGGGGATGCCAAGCAGTCGGAAGAGAAATTGCCGACGATGCGTAAGGACGAGCGCGCAAAGCAGAAGAATGGCAAGCCCGCAAAGGAACTGGAATTCGCGGGAGTGCGGCGTAACCGCCGTAATCAATAAATCCCATAAGAACAATCGAGGGAGTAGCCCACATGCAGAAACTCATCCCGACCACTGTTGTGGGAAGCTATCCGCAGCCCGATTGGTTGGTGGATCGCGAGAAACTCAAGTCGCAGACCGTGCCGCGGGTACGTGTGACTGATATCTGGCGCATCGAGGAAGGCCGACTAGAGGCAGCCCAGGATGACGCGACGATCCTCGCCATTCGCGACATGGAGCGTGCCGGTATCGACATTGTCACCGACGGTGAGATCCGCCGCGAAAGCTATTCCAATCGTTTTGTTACGGAGCTCGAGGGTGTCGACTGTGACGCTCCCAAAATCGTGACGCTCGCAACGGGCCGTCAGGGAGCGATGCCACGTGTCGTTTCGAAAGTCCGGCGTACTCACGCCGTGGAGGTTCGTGACGTCGAGTTTCTGCGCCGCAATACCGACCGAACGATCAAGATCACGATGCCCGGACCGTTCACCATGTCCCGGCAATGTCACAACGAGCACTACAAAGATCCGGATGAAATGGTGATGGATTTTGCGGCGGCCCTGAACGCCGAAGCGAAAGAGCTGGAAAAAGCGGGTGCGGATATTATTCAGCTCGATGAGCCATGGTTGCGTCAGGATCCGGAAGCCGCCAAGCGCGTGGCCGTGCGCGCGATCAACGCTGCTCTAACGGGCCTTTCCACAACCACCGCCGTGCATTTGTGCTTCGGCTACGCCCATCTCGTTTCGGGAAAGCCGAGCGGCTACGCGTTTCTCTCGGAACTTGCGGACACGACAGCTGATCAGATCTCCATCGAGGCGGCCCAGCCCAAAGTGGATCTTGGTGTGCTCAAGGATCTCTCGGGAAAGTCGATCATGTTGGGCGTGATTGATCTGGGTGATCCGAACATCGAAACGCCGGAAGTCGTGGCGGAACGACTGCGTGCAGGTTTGAAGCATTTGCCAGCCGAGCGGCTGATCGCGGCGCCTGACTGCGGCATGAAATATCTGCCGCGTGAGATCGCCTTCGGAAAGCTCAAGGCGATGGCGGATGGCGCCGCGATTGCGCGCGCTGAACTTCAGGGTGGCACTTGAGAAAATCGATTGAGAAGTAATTCGAAGCGGTGAAGCGAGCTTTCGTGAAGCGTCTGACGTATACGTTCGATAATGGTCCCTGGCCGGGAGCCACCGACAAGCTTCTCGATTTTCTGAAGGAGCGTGCAATCCTGGCTACCTTCTTCGTCGTGGGCGAGCGCTTGAAGGATCCTGTGGCGCGACGCCTCGCCGAGCGCGCCCACACCGAGGGGCACTGGATCGGAAATCACACGCTCACGCATGGCGATCCGTTGGGAATGGGCGATGGTGGCCTCGAACGAGTGAGAAAGGAAGTGGGGGAGACGGAGGAGCTTCTTGGTTCGCTCGCACATCCTCGCAAATATTTCAGGCCGAATGGCGGCGGGACGCTAGGCTCTCATGTTCTGAGCCCGGAGGCCGTCGGTTATCTGACTGACCAGCGTTACACAGTCGTCACGTGGAATAACGTTCCGCGGGACTGGGATGAGACCAGGGCGGGCTGGCCTGATCGTGCGGAAGCCACCCTGGAAACACAGGATTGGTCTGTGCTCGTGCTGCACGATCAATTCATCGCGCCGATGATGACGTCATTGGAAGACTTTCACGACAGGCTCGTCGCGCAGTCCGTGGAGATTGTGCAGGAATTTCCCGAATGTTGTCTGCCGATCAGAGAAGGCAGGGTGGTTCGTGACATCTCTCAGGGCTCGTTTCACAGGAGCCGGGGCCTACACTGAAAGGGGCGTTCGCATGAAAGTTCTCGGCATTTCGGGAAGCTTGCGCGAGCGATCTTTCAATACGGCTCTCTTGCGTGCAGTGCGCGAGCTTGCGCCTCCTGGAATGGAGATCGAGATTTTCGATCTCGCGCAGATCCCGATCTACAATGACGACATTCGCCTGGCCGGGTATCCGCCCGAGGTCGCGAAGTTTCGACATGCAATCCGCGCAGCTGATGGGCTCATTATCGCCTCGCCAGAATACAACCGATCAGTTCCCGGCGTGCTCAAGAATGCCATCGACTGGGCGTCCCGGCCTCCAGAGCAGCCGTTCGCGGGTAAGCCTATTGCCATCATGGGTGTCAGCAATGGTGCGCTGGGCGCAGCGTTTGCCAATCACCACCTACGTCAGATCTTCGTCTACATGGATGCCCGGACGGTCAACGGGCCGGAGGTGATGATCGGAGATGCAAAGAATAAGTTCGATGCCTCGCTTAATCTGGTCCACGAGCCGACCCGTCAATTCGTCGCCGATCATCTGACCCGACTCAGCGCGTTACACGCTGCCTGTCTATGATCCCAAGCAAATGGGCGATGGATGCTCCGAATGCCCGCGGACCACGCCGCCGTGCGGATTGAGTTGCCCTTGGCACGTCGGTCTCTCCATTTTCCAAGGGATGGCCTCTCGACGGATGCCATGGTTCTACTCCACATACGCTGGGTATGGATGCGTTTGTGCTATAGTTCCGATATCTGGAAAAATACGTGCAAAATCAAATGTATAAATTCTCCGTTGCGCCCATGATGGATTGGACGGATCGGCATTGCCGGTTCTTCCATCGACTGCTGACGCGCCATGCGTTGCTCTATACGGAGATGATCACGGCCGAGGCGGTGATCCACGGCGATCAGCAGAAGCTGCTCGGATTCAGCCCGGAGGAACGGCCGCTGGCGCTGCAACTTGGCGGTTCGGATCCGCAGCGGCTTGCGATGGCCGCCAAAATCGCCGCTCGTTTTGGCTATGACGAGATCAATCTCAATGTGGGCTGCCCGTCGGATCGGGTGCAGGAGGGCAGGTTTGGTGCGTGCTTGATGGCCGAGCCCGACCTGGTCGCGGCTGCGGTTGCGGCGATGCAGAACGCTGCGGGCGATATCCCCGTCACGGTGAAATGCCGCATCGGCATCGATGATCAGGACAGCGAAGCGGATCTCGACCGGTTCATCCGCACGGTCGCCTCGGCTGGCTGTTCGACGTTCATCGTTCACGCACGAAAAGCTTGGCTTCAGGGGCTTTCACCGAAAGAAAACCGCGAAGTGCCGCCGCTCGACTACGGCCGCGTCGTCCGGTTGAAACAGGCCTACCCGCATCTGACTATCGCTCTGAATGGCGGAATCGGCAGTCTCGATGAGGCAGCGAAACACCTGGAGCATGTCGATGGTGTAATGCTGGGCCGCGCCGCGTACCATACGCCGTATCTCCTTGCGCAGGTCGATCAGCGCATCTTCGGTGATATCAACGCGCCGATAGAGCGGCGAGAGGTGATCGAGCGGCTGATGCCCTATATTGAGGCCCATCTGGCAGCTGGCGGAAAAATGCATTCGATCACCCGGCACGTCCTCGGGCTTTATCATGGAGAGCCGGGCGCACGTGCCTTCCGCAGGCACCTCAGCGGGGGTAACGTGTCGCTTGCTGAACTCAATAAGGCGCTGACGGCAGTCGATCGACGCGGTACGGATCCGGATCGTCAAGCCGCCGCATAGGGGCGGAATGCAATCATGGATCTTGGGATGTCGTTCGGCGCGCTCGCGCTGCTGGTGCTTGGGCTGG
>JAEYYQ010000124.1 GCA_023428365.1 Pseudomonadota bacterium
CCGAGATTGTGCGTCGATACCAGCATGAGGCTGCCGGCTTCTTTCATCTCGCGCAGCAGCGCGACGATGGCCGCTTCGGTCTTCACGTCGACGCCGGTGAACGGCTCATCGAGAAGAACGATGGACGCTTCCTGAGCGAGCGAACGGGCCAGAAACACGCGCTTGCGCTGTCCGCCGCTCAATTCACCGATCTGCCGCTTTCGGAAATCACTCATGCCGACGCGTTCGAGCGCCTGACCGACCTTCTCGCGGTCCCGCGCTGACGGAATGCGCAGCAGGCCCATATGGCCATACCGCCCCATCATCACGACGTCCTCGACCAGAACCGGAAAGTTCCAGTCCACCTCTTCGCTCTGGGGAACGTACGCCACCAGTCCGCGCTTCAACGCGTCATTGACGCCGAGCCCGCAGATGCGCACCTCACCGCTCGACGGCCGCACGAACCCCATGATTGCCTTGAACAAGGTTGACTTGCCGCTGCCGTTGATCCCGACCAGACCGCAGATCGTGCCGGGGCCGAGCTCGAAGCCAGCGTCTTTCAGGGCCGTATGCCCATTGGAGTAGGTCACGGTGACATCGCGCACCGAAATGCTGGCGACAGGCGCGTCTGAGGTCCTGGGACGAGCGGGCGCGTGCATGATCGAACTCAAGCTCCGAGGCCGCTGGCGATGGTGGCGACAGTCACTTCCAGCAGTTTCAGGAACGTTGGCACCGGGCCACGCGCGTCGCTGAGCGAATCCACATAAAGCACGCCGCCGTAGCGCGCGCCGGTCTCACTTGCCACCTGCCGCGCGGGCTTATCGGAAATCGTACTCTCGCTGAACACGACCGGGATCTTGTTCTTGCGCACCAGATCGATGACGCGGCGCACCTGCTGCGGCGTGCCCTGCTGATCTGCATTGATCGGCCACAGATAGAGTTCGCTGAGACCATAGTCGCGGGCGAGGTAGCTGAATGCTCCTTCGCTCGTCACCAACCAGCGATGCTCCGGCGGCAGCGCCGCCAGCTTTGCGCGCAACGGACCGTCGATCGCTTTGACTTCAGCCGCATAGGCTTCGGCATTTTTCGCATAGACCTCGGCATTGGCCGGATCTTGCTCGGTCAGCGCCTTTCGAATGTTCTCGATGTAAACGAGCACGTTGGACGGCGACATCCAGGCGTGCGGGTTCGGCTTACCGCTATAAGGCCCCTCCGTGATGCCCATCGGCGCGATGCCATCTGTGACCACGGCGCTCGGGACATTCTTGATGTTCTCGAAGAAGCGCTCGAACCAGCGTTCGAGGTTCATGCCGTTCCACAACACAAGATCGGCCGACTGCGCTTTCACGATATCGAGCGGCGTCGGCTGATAATCATGGATCTCGGCGCCGGGCTTGGTGATGCTTTCGACGACCGCCGCTGTCCCGGCGACGTTCTGCGCGATGTCCTGAATGATCGTAAAGGTCGTCACCACACGCAGTGGCTTGTCGCGCTTCGGTGCGGACTGCGCTGCGGCCGCGCCAGCCAGCAAGAGGATCGCCGCGACGCACGCCATCACCCCGGTAACAATTTGCGGCAGCCTGACGCCCTTCGCGCCGGCAATAGATCTCCCCCCAGACATCCCGCCTGCCAGCCTCAGCATCCGCCACCGCCCTTGTTGCAACTCATTCTTAACTGCAACTAAGATGTACGAGGAGCCGGCGGATTGTCAATGCCTCACGGCGTCGGCGGTTTATACAGCCGAGAAAGCTTGGTTTTGCGTTGAATTTGCGCCGTAGGCGAGCACTTGCGCGCCTTGAAAAGCGGCAATCTCCGGGCACTCACCGCTATTGGGAGGTGCGCGGCTTCGGCCGCGCACAGTATTTCAGGCGATCATCTCTTCGCAGCGTGCATTGACGTCGGCGAGACGCCGGGTCAGGGCTTCGGCCACAGCAAGACGCTCATTCAAAGCTCCGAGCTGCTCAACTCTCGTCGCTTCCACCGCCGGGCGATTATCGCGCGCATCCAGCAGTTCCTTGGCGCGAGCGATGAAGCCTTCGCTTTGCCTGCGCAAAGCTTCAATGACGGCCACCGAAATCGCGGTCGAACGGTCAGAAATCAGCGAAACACGCCGTTGCAAATCCGCGGTCGCCAGACGCGTGACCTCGTCGATGGACGGCATCAATGCTTCCACCAGCAAACGCTCCAGCTCCGCCGCGTGCTCAACGGGAGAACGGCTGCGCGACCAGCCAACCAGCGGCCCGGATGCACCGAGATCCAGTGATGCGGTTTCCCCGATCGGCGCCGTCATCAACGGAACCGGCGTACCGGCATCGCGTGTCAGCGCCGGGACCGGAAGCAGCTCCAGTTCCGGCGACATACGCAGGATTGCGTCGCGCAGCGCCGGGAATGCCGTGTACTCGCTTGCAGCGATACGCGCGAAAGCCGCCTGCTCGGCGCGTTCGAGTTCGGCCTGAACCCGCGTCCGCAATGGCTCGCAATCGCATTTCCAGTGGCGCCGCGCCCGACCATCCTGGAACGCAAGCACCAGCCGATCGCCCTCGCCGCGCGCGTACGCATCGAGGATGGAGGCCAGTCCCTGATAAAGGCGGCTGCGCTGCTCGGCGACAACATCGCCCATCAGGTTCTGCAACGAGGCGAGTTTCCGCTCCAGCTCCGCCGCCACCGCCTGGATGCGAACGAGCTCGCCCTGCACATCCTGAAGTTCTTCGTCATCCTTGCTGATTGCTGCCGCATCGGTATCGCTGGACGCGGTGTACTTGTGCATGTCCTCGCCGACGCTGCCCTCGTTGATCTGCGCCAATTCGGCGAAGTAGGCCGCGATCTGGCGGATCAGATGCGCGCTGTGGCTCTGACCAATCTGTCCGGTCAGCGCGCGCTTGAGTTCAGGGAAGCCCGAGCAAACAGAAAGTCCACGGGCCAGCTGACCGGTCGAAACGTCCCCTCCCGTACCGCCTGCCTTCACCTCGACGGGCCAAGTGACGCCTTTATGCTTGGCGTAGGATACGAAAGCAGGAGTCAGAGCCTTCTGAACATCGAGCCGGTCGGACGCCAACGCCTCGTTGGCCCAGCGCGCGCTTCCCGCGACGACAGGGATTTCTACCGACGGAAACTCTCGCGCCAGCGTATGGCGTACGTCGGCGACAAGGTCGCGGGTCTCGCCAGCAGCATCGCGCAGCTCGTCGATATGGTCGATGAACACAACAAGACGTTCTTTATGCAGTCCCCGTAGGATCCGCAGAACCGCAAGGTCGGCAGTCGTAAGCGGTTGGCGCGCACTCAATACGACGATGTAGAGGTCGGCATCTTCCAGCGTGTGCCGGGTGATCTCATCCCGCACCAGGAACGGATCGCTGATGCCGGGCGTCGCGATCACGGTGGAGGGGAAACGGAACGGACCAGTTGGCAAGTAAAGATCCGCCGAACGCGTAATGTCAGCAAACTGCCCCGCGCCTTCCGCAGCCACGGCGGTCTTGCTCGGGCACAGGTAGCGGGCAAGAACATCGCGCGAAATAGCGTCATGCGAATGCTTGCCGCCGAGAATTGACGCGAATCCGTCGCCGAACCGTTGCTCGGAGCGCTGGCGCATCGCATCGAGATGACGCCGCAGCAGCTCCGGCTCGAAGCCCGGAACGAGACGACTGGTCAGTTCGCGAACCTTATCGCTTCCGGACGCCAGGCGCTCCCAGTCGCTGTCCTCAAACAGCTGGAACTCCGCAGCGACACCTTCCGGGCCGCCGATACCGCCAAAGTGCAACCGCGTCACTGCCGTACTCCACGGGCTGATCTCGCGCGGCAGCAAATCGGGCTGCTCAACGAGGGCACCGATGAAAGCACTCTGCCCACTCTTCACCTGGCCCACGACCGCAATCCGGCAGGTCTGGCTTTCGAGCACCCGCAGGGCGTCTTGAACAAAGGTTGTTCCAGCATCTGTCAGCAGGCCCGCCAGACGCTCACCATGGCGCATCAGCTCCAGGCGAATTTCCTCGAGCGACGCACCAATCAGCTCGGGCTCGGCAGGCATCTGCGGAGGACGAACCACTTCGGAAGCCGCCACGGTATGTTCAGCGACGGGATTGTTTTCCGGCGGCTTGATGTCTTCGGCAACGAGCGCCTGCGGCAGGACGTGGATGTTGGCCATTAGACAGTCCCCCTATTCAACGCGGTCGCACGCAGCCTTCCCGCCCGCGCGCCGAACGGCACCGGACGTGATCCGATCAAGAGGTCGAGTGTGAGTGTTTGGCTGGAATGGCCCGAGCAAGCCTGATCGCGATCTGAGAACCGCGACGCTGCAACTGCCAATGGCAGATGATCCGGACACATACGCTACGCCACCCCCGGACGAGACTACGCAAAATACTCAAGCGGTCCTTACTGACCGTCTCTCGTTGGGATCGATAGGCCCCAGTCGTTAATGTCCCGTTAATTATGGCTTTGGCATGAAATCCGGTCGTCTTTCTCCCCTCCGGCGTGCAATCTCGACTTTCGTTTCGCTTGTTCGACGCGCGAATTGTCGGCCACTCTCCGCCGATACGCATTCCCGCGAGGCACGCCGATGCGCACGCAGGGCGGAATTATCGGGGCCGGGCCCGCCGGGTTGCTGCTCGCCCGGCTGTTGTCCCGGCAGGGCATCGAGAGCGTGGTGCTGGAGCGGCGGAGCGCCAGTTACGTGCTAAGCCGGGTCCGTGCTGGTGTTCTGGAGCGAGGAACAGTCGCGCTTCTGGAGGACGCCGACTGCGCCACACGGATGCGGCGGGAAGGCCTGCCGCATGACGGCTTTACCATCAATTTCGATGACCGCTCGCTGCGTATCGACCTCGCCGACCTGACCGGAAGCAACGTCCTGATCTACGGCCAGACGGAGATGACACGTGACCTCATGTCAGCGCGCGAGGCAGAGGGCGCCGCCACTCTTTACGAGGCCGAGGTGCTGAGGATTTCAGATATCGACACCGAACGGCCGCGCATCCATTTCCGCCGGAATGACCGAGAAGCCAGCATCGAATGCGATTACGTCGCCGGCTGCGACGGCTTCCATGGCGTAAGCCGGACACAAATCCCGCCCGAAATGCTGCAAACGTTCGAGCGAACTTATCCGTTTGCGTGGCTCGGCGTGCTGGCCGACGTACCTCCATGCTCGGAGGAACTGGTCTACGCCAGCCATGCCGATGGTTTCGCGCTGGCCAGTATGCGGTCGCGCGCCCGCAGCCGCTACTATATCCAGTGCCCCGCAGACACCCGCATCGAGGATTGGCCCGACGCCCGCTTCTGGGATGAATTCCAGCGCCGTGCTGGTCCGGCAACGGCTCGGCATGTCACGCGCGGCCCCTCGATCGAGAAGAGCCTGGCGCCATTGCGCAGTTTCGTTGCCGAACCGATGCGCCATGGCAGGCTGTTTCTGGCGGGCGATGCGGCACACATCGTGCCTCCGACCGGGGCCAAGGGCTTGAATCTGGCCGCCTCCGATGTCGGCCTGCTCGCTCAGGCGCTCACCGCATTCTACAAGGCCGCCACCAGCGACCTCCTCGATACCTATTCCAACCGGTGCCTCGCACGCATCTGGAAAGCCGAACGCTTCTCCTGGTGGATGACCTCGCTGCTGCACCGATTCCCCGAAACAGATGCCTTCGCCCGCCGCCTGCAACAAGCCGAGTTCGACTATCTCAGTGGATCGCGCGCGGCCCAAACGGCGCTGGCTGAAAATTATGTCGGCCTCGCGCTGTCATAGACCACCTGACACACGTTCGAAAAAACCATCATCTGCGCTGACGTGCCACCTCGCTTGCGGTTTGCCCCTGCGGTGCTCTAGCTTGTTTGGCGCGCGGCGCCGGGCCGGCATTTGGTAAAGACAGGTTTACGCGGAGAATGGATCGCTATTCGGGATTTCGCCTATTCCGGGAAGGTCTGGGCGGCCACCAACGTTGGTCGCGGGCCTGGGCCAATCCATCCCCTAAACCAGCCTACGATGTCGTCATTATCGGCGGCGGTGGCCATGGTCTCGCTACAGCTTTCTATCTCGCCAAAGAACACGGCATCACCAATGTCGCCGTCGTGGAGAAGGGGCCGATCGGGCTGGGTAACACCGGCCGCAACACCACCATCGTCCGCTCGAATTACCTCTTCCCCGAAAACAACCGGTTTTACGAAAAGTCGCTGAAGCTCTGGGAGGGCCTGGAGCAGGATCTCAACTTCAACGTCATGATGAGCCAGCGCGGCGTGC
>JAEYYQ010000137.1 GCA_023428365.1 Pseudomonadota bacterium
CGATCATCGCATTCCGGATGGAGTCGCGCTTGACGATATCGCGCGGCTTCAGGTCCTTCTCCATCAGATTTGCCAGGAGATCGACCAATTCAGCCGGGAACTCATTCAGGCGGCGCGGATCGTCGGATGGCGGTGCTACCATGTGCAAAGGCTGCATGCCGACGACGCCGATGAATGTTTGCATGGTATTGTACGTAAACATGCCGCCGCAGCTGCCGATGCCGGGGCAGGAATGGCAGGCGATGTGATGGCGCAGTTCCGGGTCCGGGTTGCCCGCGACCTGATAGGCGCTGACGATATCCAGATGCTCGCCCGTCTTCGGGTCGGTGCCCGGATGGATCGGTCCATCGGACATGATGATCGATGGCTGGTTGTGCTCCAGAAGGGCAGCCAGCGTTCCGACTGGCGGCTTGTCGCACGCCACGACTGCGATCGTGCCCGCGAGGCCCGTTGCGCTCAGGTGCTCGCAGAGTGCATCGTTGGTGACTTCGCGCCCGATCAGCGAGTAGCGCATCTCGCGCGTGCCGTTGCGCATGCCATCCGAGGTTGCGATCGTGTACTCGGGCTGGACCAGACGCAGCTTGAGCTGGCCCGGTCCCTTGCCGATGCGGCTCTTGAGGCGCTCATGGATTGCTTCGACTTTGTCGAGGACGCCGAGGTAGCACTGGCTGTCACCCTTGGTGCCGACCACGCCAACCGATGGCTCGTGAATGAGCTCGGGATCGGTTCCGAGTTCGCGCGCAATACCCATGGTCTGCGTCGAGCGGCCCGGATGGCGGTCAATCAGCACAATATTCGAGTTCTTCACTGGGGCTCCTCCAACAGCGCAGCATGACATGTCCGCAGCGAGCAGTTTTCCCGGCGGACACCATGTTCGGAAGGGCTATATGGCTGGGAATGGGCATTCGAGGCAAGGCTGGACAGCACATTCCAGGCGTGCGCTTTGGCACGCTGCACTGCAGCAAAACCGGTGGCCGTAGAAGGCGATACAGCCTATGCGGCCGTTCCCGCCGTAACGCTGCGCCTGAAGGTCAGGAACGCCAGCGCGATCAGGGCAACGACCTTGACGACTTCCGTCACTCCGAACGCCGTGTGTAACTGTTTGAAATCCAGGACTGGCAGCAGGGAAATCGAGCTGACGCCGCCGCTGAAGCCCGGCAGGATCCAGTCAATTTGCAGCGCCAGCGCGATGGCCGCGATGACGAGCAGCATCCACTGTGTCCAGCGGGCCTTGGTCAGGACCAGCAACAGGGCAGTGGCCGCGGCGATCACCGCCTCGGTGGTGTGTGCCCACGCGAACGTCACCACCGAAATCGCCAGGGCGAGCGCGCCATCGAGATTAGGTGCCTGGAACTTGGCGGGCGTGGCAATACCCGAGACACCGATCACAAGGCCGATCCACACCAACGGAAGCGCACTGGCAATGAAATCGAGAGTGCCTGGCGTGCGGTCGGACATAAGCGGAGCCTTATCGATAGAGATTAAACGGGTGAGCTTTGCAGTAACGCGTCAAGCCCCAGTGCGGTCAGCGTCGTCAGCGTGACGACAACTGTCGCAAGCCCGACGCTGGCCAGCATGAGCAGGATCAGGTCACGGCTGCGATGCGTGGTCTCCGGTTCGTGCTCGTCGAACAGTGCGGCGAGCCAGTTGATGGAGCGATTGATGTTAAGCATGAACATAGAGCGTCTCAGTCTCAGGTTGGCGATGTGACGAACTGCTGCTGAGACGAGATTTTCGGAGAGCGGCGCGTTTGAAGCCGAGAGCGCGCAAGCGAATGGTCTGTGCAAGGCGCGGTGTTGGCTGGAATAGGCAGACGTAGGGATCACGCATGGAACTCTCCGGGGCTTCCGGGGCTCACCCGCGAGGGTGGGTCCGCCGAGGAAATGACATTTATTGACTAAAATAGTCAACATTAAAGTCGCAACGGAGATTGGCCGTCTGGCTGGCGTCATTTCCATTCTCGCGCTACGCAAACGCGATGAGCAAAAGTGAGAAGTTCGAGATCTTTCTAGCCGCGACTCCGGGCCTGGAGGACATGCTGTGTGCCGAGGTGCGCTCCAAGGGGTTCAACTCACCCAAGGTTGTGCCCGGCGGGGTTGTGATCAAGGGCGGCTGGCCCGAAGTGTGGCGCGCAAACTTATGGGTTCGCGGTGCTGGACGCGTGCTGGCACGCTTTGCATCTTTTCGGGCCCTACAACTTCACGAACTCAAGAGCCAAGCGCGCAGAGTGCCGTGGGGCGAGGTCCTGCGCCCTGATGTCCCGTTTCGCGTTGAAGTCACGTGCAGGAAGTCGCGGATTATTCATTCCGGTGCAGCCGCTGAACGCATCGAAATTGCGATCCAGGAAACACTCGGCGCTCCTCTCTCACCGGATGCCGAGGTCATCGTTCGTGGGCGCATCGAGCACGACGTCTGCACCATTGCTATCGATACGTCGGGCGAGCTTCTTCACAAGCGCGCGCACAAGGAAGCCGTCAGCAAAGCGCCGATGCGCGAGACGATGGCGTCGCTGTTTTTGCGGCAATGCGGCTACGATGGCGGCGAGCCCGTCCTCGATCCGATGTGCGGGTCGGGTACGTTCGTCATCGAGGCGGCAGAAATCGCAGCGCGACTCAATCCGGGACGCTCGCGGCACTTTGCATTCGAACAGTTAGCGAATTTCGACCCCGTCGCGTGGCAGCGCATGCTCAGTGCGGATAGCCGGCGTGTCCCCACAGTGCGCTTCTATGGGAGCGATCGGGATGCAGGCGCGATCAATGCGAGCCTCGCGAATGCGGAGAGAGCAGGGGTTGCGGAGTTCACGGAGTTCCGACAGTGCCCGGTCAGTGATGTGACTGCGCCCGAAGGCCCGGCGGGTCTCGTTATCGTCAATCCGCCTTACGGCGCCCGCATCGGAGATAAGAAGCAACTGATCCCGCTTTACCGCGCGCTGGGCCAGACGCTGATGAGTCGCTTCTCGGGGTGGCGCGTCGGATTGATTACGACCGAACAGACGTTGGCACGCGCGACAGGTTTGCCATTCCTGCCGCCGATTGCCCCGGTGCCACACGGCGGGTTGCGGGTGACTCTATTCCAAACCGCGGCACTGCCTTGACGATCAAGTGATCGGCACATTTCTGGCGTACAGTTTATGGCTATGGGAGTATTCGCTCCTTCGTGATCTGAATAAATATTGGTGAAACAAGGCATTGCATGTTTCTTCTAGTCCGCCGTGTCATCGGCGGTTATGGTCCGACGGATACATGGACAAATGCGTTGGCGCGTCGAGGCGCACGATTTCATCGCGGGAAAGGTGAGCGAGCTGATTTGATGACTCTGCTGATCTGGATGCAATCCAAATTCGCTTTCGCTGGCCGTGCTGCGCTGCTGGCTGGTGCGGTTGCTGTTCTGCCGGCACATGGCGGCGCGCAAGGCTGGAACCCCTTCTACGGAAATTCCGATAGCAGCACTCAGAAGCCGAAAGCCCAGGTCGAGCAGCCGACGGCGACCACGGATCCCTTTGTTAGCGCAACGAGCGTTGCGTCGACATATGCGGCCGCCGAACGTTATCGCGGAATCGTGCGCGAAGGTGGATGGCAGGCTATCCCGAGGGGACCTCAACTCAACCCAGGTGCGAGCGATGCGCGCGTGCCCATCCTGCGGGCGCGGCTAGCGTCTGAAGGTTATCGGGTTGGGCGCAGCGGTGGACAGTTCGATGCCCGCGTGCAGGATGCGCTCAAGGAATTTCAGAAGCGCCACGGGTTGCGCGCATCGGGTTTGCTCAACGGCGAGACGCTGGCCGCGTTGAATGTACCGGCCGATGTCCGTGCGGCACAGCTCGCGAAAGCGGCGCAGACGCTGATGGACCTGCGCACGCAGATCGCCGACCGGCCCTACGTCATCGTGAACATTCCGAGCTTCGAGCTGCAAGTTATCGCGCGCGAACAGATGCTGCTCTACAGCCGTGTCATCGTCGGCAAGTCCGCGACACCAACGCCTGACATTCAGGCGTCGATCCGCGCGGTCGATCTGATGCCGTACTGGCATGTGCCGACGAGCATCGCGCAGCGAGCGATCATTCCCGCGATCCAGAAGGACCCGAATTATCTGGCGCGCGAGCGAATCCGCGTGTTCTCCGCCTGGGGCGGAACCGAAGTTGATCCATCAACGGTGAACTGGTTCGCGCCACAGGCGACGCGCTATGTCTTCCGGCAGGATCCCGGTCCCCAGAATGCCCTGGGCCTGATCCGCATCGATATGCCCAACAAGCATACCGTTTACATGCACGACACGCCGATGAAGCGGCTGTTTGACGGTGCCTATCGTTCGCAAAGCGCGGGCTGCGTGCGTGTCCAGAACGTGTTCGCGCTGGCAGGTCTGTTGCTGGGTGAGGACGAGCAATCGGTGCGTCGTCGGCTCGAGCCGCTGATGAATGCTACCACGACAACGACGCTTCGTTTGGAGCAGCCCGTTCCCGTCCATTTTGTCTACCTGACCGGATGGGTGGCAGGCGAGGGGCCAGCCCAATTCCGCAATGACGTCTATGACAAGGATA
>JAEYYQ010000155.1 GCA_023428365.1 Pseudomonadota bacterium
AAGCACCTTGATTATCGCATTTCGTGCTATCAGCCGATGGCCTACGTCGCAACGCACACACACAAAATTCAAGAACAGATTTATCACGTGCTCGACGGCGAAGGTCTGATGGAGATTGACGGTAAGCGGCACGTCGTGCGCAAACACGATGTCATTTTTCTACCGCCGGGTATCGAGCATAAAATCGAAAATTCCGGATTGATCGATCTCGTGTTCCTGGTGATCACATCTCCGGTAGCGGACGAGTAGTTCGATCCAACTTGGCAAAAAGCCGCGTATTTTCGCGGCTTCACACGATACCCCCTTAAACGACTGTGGCAGGTGAGTGGGTTGCGAGAGCGGCGATCCGCCCCGATCGGCGTCCCGAAGCGAAGGCCCAGGCGAGATGGTGTCCGTGTCCCTTCAAGAGCAGACCACCTTGTCCTGTTGAGCCGGCTGCATATAAGCCGGGTATCGGATTGTTCTGAGCATCGAGCACCCGATGCGATGTGTCGACGGCCAATCCGCCCTCGTTATGAACGAACACCGCCCGCACTGGACCCAATGCAGTGAACGGCGGCTCTATCAATGGCGCTTTCCGTTCGGTGCCATTTACGTCGGCGCCGACAGCAGCATTGTAGTCTGCAATCGTTGCCGCCAGCCGTCTCCCGTCGGAGCCACCCAATTTCTCGCCCAAAGCCTCCAGTGTCGGCGCTTCAGCATAAACGTCCGGCCGGTTGCGGCGGTAATCCGGCATATAGGCGTAAGCGATACCGGGAGCCGTGGAAATGAAATGCGGCCACGCCGAGAAATCTTTAGCGATGCGCGCGTCAACGACAATGAATGCGACACCGTCGGGTTGAGCCGGAATATCGTAAGCCGGCTCGGCGAGTTCATCCGTGAACCTGCGTCCCGCCCGATTGACGAGAATAGCTCCGCGCTGAAAGAGCGTCGGCGACGGGGCCAGAGCGGTCGTCAGAAAGCTCATCACGAAGGGGCGCAGGATGGCATCCGGCATATTCTGAAGCGACCACGCCATGAATTGCGCCAGCCATGTCCAGGGCGGCATGCGGCCGACGAGATTCTGCTTCGCTGGCGCAACGAACCGGATTTCAGGCCCGAGCGCCAGATCACCGTTAATGATCCTTCCGCCGACTGCGGTCGCGAGTTTCTGACCGTCGCCGGTCGCTGTCGGATTGACACCCGACACTGCGGCCTCGCGTTCGCCCATGTACTGCCGCTTCAGGTCCGGCGAACTGGTAAAATCACCGGCGCTGAGAATGACACCGCCGCGAGCGCTGTACGTTATCGGGCCTTGCGGTGTATCGCAGGCAACTCCTGTAATCCGGCCGTCCTGCTGCACCAATTCCTTGACGCGGGTTTCCGTGCGGATGACGACGCCCGCTCCCCGCGCGGCACGGCCCAGATGATAGATGAACGCGCGCGAGTTCGGCAGCACATTGTGCATGCGCGGCTGCTGATGCGGCGGCTCAGGCATCGGCCCGAAAAAGCGCACGCCATGCGAGAGCAGCCAGCGAAATGTCTCCGGCATTTCATCACACAACACGCGGCGCAGTTCGTTATTATCGCGATTGGCAAGGGATCCGGCGAAGCCCGGCATATCCTCATAGTGCCCGTCAGGGCCGTCCTTGATACCCTTTGCGATTTGATGCGGCGTTGCTGACGCACTGACCGAACCGATCGACCATGCAGTCGAGCCGCCGAGAGCGGGATTCTTTTCCAACAGCACGACATCGCGTCCGAGCTTGCGCGCCTCGATCGCAGCAGCCAGACCCGCGCCTCCGCCGCCTACGACGACGACGTCATATGTCTCAGTCCTCATTGCCGCCTCACGATGTCGGCGCGTGCAGTCGTCATGTATTGCTTCCGCGGGCGAGACGACCTGCGCTGGTCCCGGCGATGCGGCCGAAGACGGCGCCGTTCATCAGGCCCGTTCCGCCAGGATAATTGAAATAGAAAATGCCGCCGACCATTTCGCCTGCTGCAAACAATCCGGGAATTGGCGCGCCTTCCGTATCGATCACGTTCGCATCGGTGTCGATCTTCACGCCGCCGAATGTGAAGGTGATGCCACACGTCACGGCATAGGCTTCGAACGGCGGCTCATCGAGCGTGTTGGCCCAGTTCGATTTATTGACGCTGAGATTCTGTGTTCCGCGGCCGTCCTTGACGTTCGGATTGAACGGCACGTCTTTCATCACGGCGGCATTGTAAGCCTTCATCGTCTCCAGCGCCTTGGCATGGTTGACGTCCTCAAGCTTGTTCGCGAGTTCTTCCAAAGTATTCGCCGAAACCTTCGTGGCCTGTTTGATGCGGTACTCATCGCGCAGCAGGTGCAAAACCTTCTTATCGAACACTTGCCATGCGAATTGGCCCGGCTGCGAGAGGATCACGCGGCCATATTTGGCATATGTGTAATTGCGAAAGTCGGCACCCTCGTCGACGAAACGCTCACCATTGGCATTGATCATGATGCCGAACGGATAGCTGTGCTTCTGGAAATTGTCGCCGACGGCGAGATCGCCGAAGTCCGGCGCGTTGCGTTCCCAGCCGACCGCGTGGCAACCGGACCAGTTGCCGGTTGGCATAGCGCTGGCTTCCAGTGCCATGCGGATGCCATCGCCAGTGTTGAACCGCGTGCCGCGCACTTTAGCCAGGTCCCATCCGGGGCCGAGATAGCGCGTGCGCCATTCGGCATTGGCCTGGAAGCCGCCTGCCGCCAGCACCACCGCCTTGGCTTTCACCGTTTGCGTCTTGCCCTTGTGGCGAACGCGGACGCCAGTAACGCCACTGTCGTCGTATTCGAGCGATAGGGCACGAGCTTCATACGCAATCGAGATGTCGTTTTTCTTCGCCGACGCCGTCAGAGCATCGACCAGTCCGGGACCGCCACCCCACGCTTCGACCGTCAGGCCACCCCAGAACTTGAACTTGCCATCGACTTTGAAGGCCTGCCGCCCGTAGATCGGTTGGAACCGCACGCCTTTCTGGCGCATCCAGCGCATCGTTTCGCGGCTGCGTTTAACGAGAATTTCCGTCAGCTCGGGATCGGTGCGATATTCCGTGACGCGCGCCATGTCATCGAGAAACTGCTCCTCGGTGTAGGAGCCGAAATCTGTGTTGGCGATCTCTTCAGCGGTTAGATCCGGCATCAGCGCTTTAAGATCTTCCACGCCGTCATAGACGCAGCGGATCGCGCCTGCCGTGAAGCGACTGTTTCCGCCCGCTTCAGCTTCCGATGAGCGTTCCAGTACCAGCACCGAAACGTTATGTTCAGCGGCGGCTAATGCCGCACAGAACGCCGCATTCCCGGCTCCGACGACGACGACATCAACTTTATTGGGCAGCATCGAATTTCTCCTTCGGCTCAACCGGACCGGCTGCGGCCATAACCAGCTTCGGTGAGCCGGTGCACACTGTCGTCAATCACGGCATCTGCATCTGGCGCAATGATTTCGAGCATCGGTCGGCCAGAGAAACCGATCTCCATGAGCACGGGTGGAATTGCCGCGAACGGCACTGTGCCGAGCCCTACCGCATCATGACGATAAATCGTCTGATTGGTATCCGAGTAGTGGACCAGGACAAGCCGCCCGGACTTCGATGCCGCGCGCAGTGCTCCCGCGATGTCCTCTTTCACGAACCAGCCGTTGGCAACATCGTACATCACAGCGATATCGGGATTGCCGTAGCGATCAAGTGCCGCCAGCATCTCATCGACTTTGGGAAGGAACGTGAACGGCATGTTTTCGAGGACCAGCTTCGTGCCCGCCTTTTTTGCGATGGGCGCCAGCCTGTCCAAGCCCGCAAAGAAATGCCCCATGAGTTGATCGCGGGGCATCGAATAAAGAACGTTGGCTTTGCCGGGGGCTATGATCACACCGGGTACGCCGAGAGCACCCGCGAATTCGACGAGCCTTTGCAGCAAATCCAGTGAGTATTCGCGCATCTCCTTCGACGCGCCGGCAATATTGATGTCGATATTCGGCATATTGAGCGTTGTGATCTTTAAGCCTCGACGCTCGATATGCTGGCGCAGATCCTTTCGATCCGCAGCACTCATATCCTTGGGCCAAAGGTGGCCCGGATACATCATCAGCTCAAACTCGACGTAGCCACGGTCGGCAAGCTTATCGAGAAACTGCCGAGCTGTGTGATCAAGCGTGTAAGAGTAGGAGTTGATGGCGAAATCGGCGTGAGCAACCATGGGATGTGTGCCCCTCTTACGAAATGGCGCGTATGGCTTCAGCGTCCGGGAATGGCGGCGACCATTTTGCCCCAGTCACTGGTTGGCTGATAGCCGAGCCGATCGCGTGCCGCGCTGATGTCGATGACGGAGGCGAACGGATCCTTCTTGAAGATTTCCGGCTTGCGGATTTCAGGTAGAGTTCCCCAACGCTCCCGCGCCATTTCCAATGTCGGCCGTGGGTTGAGACCGTTAGCGGCCGAAATGGTGAATACTTCGTAGCCTTTGTAATCGCAGCGCATCGCGAGATCGAATCCCTGCGCGACATCTTCCGGCGAGACGTAAGCCCAGAAATGATAGTTTTGCGGATCGCTGCCGCGCGCCTCCAAATCCGGATATTCGGGCGGGAACACGATATGGACGGGGCGGATGGCCAGCACTTGCAGCTTCTTGCGGTGCGCATAGCTTTCGCTGATGGTCTC
>JAEYYQ010000169.1 GCA_023428365.1 Pseudomonadota bacterium
ATAACGCAGCGCGACATCCCAGAAATCATCTTCACCCCATGATGAGGAGAAGGTGAAGCCCGAAAACGCGGGCGAGATATAGCGAACCAGATTGCGTCGATCACCGTCGCCTACGTTTGCGTTCGCCTGGGAGTTGATGTTGGCCCAGGTCAAGCCGACGATTGACGTGCCGCTCGCCACCGCGAGCAGATCGCCATTCCTGGCACGCAAGAAGAACCCACCGTTGAAGTTGTTGATGTCGGGAGCGGCAAATGAGCCCGCATTTGACAGGTTGATTTCGGTGATGCCGTCCGTGGCCATACTGGTGTGGCCGACCCACATGCGGCCCAGACGGTTGGATTCCAGGTACCAGGCACTGTGCCTGAGATCCAGCGATGACGTCGATGACGTATTGTCGTCTACGAGCTGGCTGACGCCCGCACTGTTGGCGATACGTACACCGATTTCCAACAGGTAGCCGGCGGTCCATTCCGCATTGAGCTTGGCATCGCCGCGGAAGCCAAAGCGCGTACGGCTGTTCTCGTTGGTCACGACGTAGGCGTTTGTCTCTTCGCCATCATCCCAGAACAGCACCGCTTCGTTGACCTGACCATAGACGGTCAGCGATACTTTGCGATTGCCCTTCCGAGCGGTCGTGGCCTCCAGTTCGGCGACCCGCTCTTCGAGGTCGGCACAGCAGTTCCCACCGAGGTCGGCTGCCATGACTCCCGTAGTCGCGAGCACACTCGCCGCCGCCATGACGGCGAAGCGACTTGTTGTCTTCATCAGTCCCCCAATCATTGCATTCTCCGATCGTTGATCCGTGGTTTGCAGAAAGCAGCACGCGCTGCCCGGCGCTCAGCCACGTCCGGTCCGAGGTGCACGCACGCGCGTGTGCGCACGCCACTCCGACTGGACGCGATACGCATGACGCGACTGAACTGGACGCTTGGAACTACACAGGGTGCGGCTCTCAAAAGCCCGCCGGGCTTGCTTTCTGCGAAGCGATCCGGGATCCTCGGGAGAGGGTCCTGGCCGCTTACGAAAGGCCTTGCCGCACAGCGCTTTTTGACGGCGCTTGGCTTGCTGACGAGGTGAGCAGACGCGCGCGGGATGATCCGCACATTGCCCAAATCGACTGCTGAACGCTCTTGCGTGCATATGGTTCCAACTTGCTACCTATGATTGTATCGTTGCGGACGCATGTGTGGCGGCAACGCCACGCATTTCGTCAGCGGGGATGCCCGATGATCGTGCTTGCTGGGGGTGCGCCGACTGGCCCCTGCCCCGATGGCTTGCCAACCCTGGCACCGCCATGCGAGGTCACGGGCTCGGTTAACGCGTGAGATTCGCCGGCGCGGCCCTTGGCCATTCCCGAACGCTCGCGCCGGACACGTCTCCGGTGCGGTACAACGAGAAGGCTCCAGCGCGCATGGCCCAATCCCAACGCGACCTTTTCGGAAGGTCAGAGATCGATATGAACGACAAGACGACGGCGCGCGCCCGCAAGATCACGGACGCTTCCGAGAGCTACACCGCTGCAGATATTGAAGTCCTGGAAGGGCTCGAACCGGTGCGCCGCCGCCCCGGCATGTATATTGGCGGGACGGACGAGAAGGCGCTGCACCACCTGTTCGCCGAAGTCATCGACAACGCCATGGACGAGGCCGTCGCCGGCCACGCCAACTGGATCGAGGTGCGGATGGAAGCCGACGGCTTCCTGACCGTGATCGACAACGGCCGCGGCATCCCGGTCGACGCGCACCCTAAGTATAAGGACAAATCCGCCCTCGAAGTCATCATGACGATGCTGCACTCGGGCGGAAAGTTCGACGGCAAGGCTTACAACACGTCGGGCGGCCTGCACGGCGTCGGCGTCTCGGTCGTCAACGCGCTCGCCGAACTCCTCGAAGTCGAGGTCGCGCGCGGCCAGCAGCTTTACCGGATGGTGTTCAGCCGCGGTAAAGCGCAGGGCAAGCTGCAGAAGCTTGGCTCGATCATGAACCGGCGCGGCACCAAAGTCCGCTTCAAGCCGGATGAGCAGATCTTTGGCAAGGGCGTCGCTTTCAAGCCTGGACGCCTGATGCGAATGGCTCGGTCCAAGGCCTATCTGTTCGGCGGCGTCGAGATTCGCTGGTTCTGCGCTCCCTCACTGATCAAGGACGATACCCCCGCGGAAGCCGTGTTCCACTTCCCCGGTGGTCTGAAGGACTTCCTGACCGCCAGCATCGAAGGCCGGATCCTCGTCACCAAGGATCTGTTTTCCGGCACCATAAAGACCGAAGCCCAGCACGGATCAGTCGAATGGGCGATCGGCTGGGTCAGCAACGATGACGGCTTCCAGCACTCTTATTGTAATACCGTGCCCACCCCCGAGGGCGGCACTCACGAGCAAGGCATGCGTCAGGCCCTGATGAAGGGACTGAGAGCCTATGGTGAGCTGGTCGGCAACCGCCGCGCGGCGCAGATCACAGCCGAGGATGTGATGGGCACGTCGGTCGCGATGTTGTCGGTGTTCATCCGCGAGCCCGAGTTCCAGGGTCAGACCAAGGACAAGTTGGCGACGCAGGAAGCGGTTCGCATCGTCGAGAACACGATGCGCGATGCCTTCGATCACTGGCTCGCCGATTCTCCGCAGCAGGCGACGCGCCTTCTCGAATGGACCATCGAGCAGGCCGAGGAACGTCTGAAGCGCCGCCGCGAGAAGGAAGTCAGCCGCCAGAGCGCCACACGTCGGCTACGGCTCCCTGGTAAACTCGCCGATTGCACTATTCAGGCAGCTTCAGGCACGGAGATCTTCATCGTCGAGGGTGACTCGGCCGGTGGCTCAGCCAAGAGCGCGCGCGATCGCGCGACCCAGGCCATTCTGCCTTTGCGCGGTAAGATTCTGAACGTCGCCAACGCCTCCTCCGCCAAACTCGCGCAGAACCAGTTGCTGTCGGATCTGATCCAGGCGCTGGGTGTCGGCACGGGCGCGAAATATCGGGACGAGGATCTGCGCTACGAGCGCGTGATCGTCATGACCGACGCCGACGTCGACGGTGCGCACATTGCATCGCTGCTGATCACGTTCTTCTATCAGGAGATGCCGGAGCTGATCGAGAACGCGCATCTCTTTTTGGCTGTGCCGCCGCTGTACAAGATCACGCAGGGCGCTCATTCTGAATACGCGCGCGATGACAAGCACAAGGATGAATTGCTGAAGTCTGTCTTCAACGGCCGCGGCAAAATCGAGATCAGCCGGTTCAAAGGCCTCGGCGAAATGAATGCGCAGCAGCTTAAGGAAACCACCATGCTCCCAGCGCGGCGTACGCTGCTGAGGGTGGAAATTGCCGAGAGCGATCGCGAGACAATCACCGACGCGGTCAATAGCCTGATGGGATCGAAGCCGGAGGCGCGCTTCCGCTTCATTCAGGAGCACGCGGCATTCGCGAAGGATCTGGATATCTAGTCGAACGCAAATAGAAATCCGAGCGAATTAAAAAGACGTCAGATTGAAAATCTGACGTCTTTTGTTTGTGAGCGTCTCTGTTTTGCGCTCTAAGCAGCGTTCCGTCCGTAGAACAGCATCACGACGTGCTCGGCCTCGGCGAAGAACAGCCAGCGTTCAACCAATACGCCGACCGCGGCTGAACCCATGGCAAGCAGCGCAAGCAGAAATCCGATAGACCATCCGGCCAGCAGCACCAGAACGGACAACAGCGCCGGGGCGACGAACAGCAGCACCACCGACATCCGCCGTAGCTTTTGCGCGTGCTTGCGGCCGATCTCAAAGCCCATCTCGCGCATCACGTAGTTAGGTTGTGTATGCGGCGGCTCCAGCGGGCGTACCTTGCCAAAACGACCGAGGCCCGTCGCCTGCTCAACCGTATAGCTGCGCGTGGCTTCGTCGGATTGCGCCCACGACGCGGCCTTGAGAATCCAGGCTGCGGCTAGCGTCACGACGGCGAGCCAGGGTGCCCAGCTCGTCAGGCTACCGAACAGCAGCAGCAGGAAGTTGAGCACCACCGCGCCGGTCGCGAGTGCAAGCGCGACATAGACCGGCGTCACGAGCGACTGGTGCCACGACCGGATCGTCGGCAGCGAGGCGTAGATCATGCCGGTGCAGACGACAGTCACGATAGCCATGATGGCCGCCAAAATTCCTGCCAACGCAAAAATCCCGTCGGTCCGTTCGAGGAAGACCCAGCCGATACCAAGAATGCCGGCCGGGACATAAGTGGCGACGGCAGCGACGCCTTCGCGCGACAGCCATGACGACCGCCATTGCGAGAACGCACGCCATGCCCTCTCAGGACGGCCGAGATGTGCCGTCGATGCCAACAAGCCTGCCGTGATGAGTGCGAATGCCAATCCCAGCGCCACGAGGCCAAATGACCATGTCTGGGGCACCAATCCCAGCGGCCCGCAGAGCGCCAGCCAGAACAGCAGGCCATATCCGGCTCCGGACGAGGTCGTGAAGAAAATCACCGAATAGGCGGGATGCATGGCGTGTCCTGTCAGGCGCAGCGTTGCGACGGCATTATCGCGAAAGGGCCTTGTCTGCCCACGCGAAGAAGCGCGCAGTCACCGAGTTTCCGTCCCCATGGGCCGAGCTTAGCCGGCTCTCTTTGCCTGGATGCGCCGTTGTCGCGTCGCGGCGCGGGCGCGGAGGCAGATACTTATTGACCGGTTTGTAGCCTGTCTCCGGCAGCAGATCGTACCCGCCACGCTCGGCGACGAACTGGGATACCTTGCTGGTCGGATCGCCGAGATCACCGAAGTGGCGCGCCCCTGTCGGACAGGCTTTCACGCACGCGGGCTGGCGATCTTCCGGCGCGAACGTCTCGTTATAGATGCGGTCGACGCACAGCGTGCACTTCTTCATCACGCCGTCAGCATAATCGTATTCGCGCGCGCCATACGGACAGGCCCACGAGCACAGCTTGCAGCCGATGCACGTATCCGGGTTGACCAGCACGATGCCATCCTCGGCGCGCTTGTAGGATGCGCCGGTCGGACAGACGGTGACACAGGCCGGCGTCTCGCAGTGCAGACACGAGCGCGGGAAGTGAACCGTACGACTGCGATCGCCCTCGCCCACCTCATATCCGTGAACGCGGTTGAGCCACGCTCCGTGCGGATCGGCACCGTAGGGATCTTCATCCGTCAGCGGCGCGGAATAACCGCCCGTATTCCATTCCTTGCAGCTCGTCGCGCACGCCTGGCAGCCGACGCAGGTGTCGAGATCGATGACGAGACCAAGCTTCTTGGTTGTCGTTTCGGGAAGCGTGGTCATTGTGAACCCTCCCGGAATTCTGCTCCGAACGACGACACGGGAATGCGCACTTCGCCTTGCGGATTTTTCAAACGTTCAAAGCGCGGCCAGCTTTCATGGGCTTCTTCCGGCTTGGCCCGCTCGACGCGCACGCGCAGGTCGTACCAAGCCGCCTGGCCGGTGACTGGATCGCTGTTAGAGAAGCGATATCCGCCGTCCCGCTCCGGCAACAGTTCCGAGATCAGATGATTGAGCAGGAAGCCGCGCGTCGATTCCGGCGCATCCGATGTGAGGTTCCACGCCCCCGTGCGCTTGCCGATAGCATTCCACGTCCAAACCGTATCCGGGTTGACGCCGTCCATCAGACGCACCTGACACCGCACCCGTCCAATGGCGCTCGTGATCCAGACCCAATCGTCGTCAGCGATTCCTAATCGCGCGGCGCGATCGCGGTGCATGTAAAGGCGGTTTTCAGCAGTGATCTGACGCAGCCACGCATTCTGCGATCCCCACGAGTGATACATGTGCATCGGGCGCTGGGTGATCGCGTGCATCGGGAACTCGTCCTTATCGAGCACGGCTTCCTCGAACGGCGCATACCAGAACGGGAGCGGATCGAAGAACGTC
>JAEYYQ010000172.1 GCA_023428365.1 Pseudomonadota bacterium
CATGGCCATCATTCGGCACAATCCTATCGCGGAATCGTAGCCCCGGACCCGGCGTAAAGCGCCCCGAGTTCGGGGGCGACGCTTAGCTGCTTTCTGCGTTTCAGGCGCTTCTCAACCCAACCCACAATCCGATCTGCCGCTGCGGCTGATGCCGCGCGCTTGGTTGCATTCACACCGTTTCGGACATCCGTCACCATGGATAGAACCATGCACAATAGCCGCAAGCCCAACATCACGATCAGTGAGATTGATCATGTCCGCCTGACCGACATCGCGCTGGCGGCGGAGGACCGTGCCCCAGAAGTCACCGAGCAACTTCTGGCCGAAATCGATCGCGCCAAGATCGTACCAAATGGATCGGTTCCGCGTGATGTCGTGCAGATGGGATCGACCGTCGAATATCGCACTGAGACCTCTCAACAGAGGCGGGTGACGTTGGTGTTCCCAGGCGATGCCGATATTGACAAAGGCCGCATCTCGATCATGACGCCGATCGGAACGGCGCTCATCGGCCTCTCGCCGGGGCAATCCATAGAATGGACCGCGCGCGACGGGCGCAAACACGAGCTGACGGTCATCAGCGTCGAACCGCCGGTGTCAACCGAGGCAACCGCAGCGAGCTGATAGCTCGCTACGCGATGCGGACGAAAGGTAGGCCGGGTGACTAACCCGGCCGCTTGTTCTGTCTGTTGTTGATCAGGTCCTCGACCACAGCCGGCTCTGCCAACGTCGACGTATCCCCCAGGTTGGAGAAATCGTCTTCGGCGATCTTGCGCAAGATGCGGCGCATGATCTTGCCGGAGCGTGTCTTCGGCAGCCCCGGTGAGAACTGGATCAGGTCTGGCGAGGCGATCGGTCCGATCTCCTTGCGGACGTGGGCGACCAGCTCCTTCTTCAGCTCGTCGCTCGACACCTCTCCAGCCAACAGCGTGACGTAGCAGTAGATGCCCTGCCCCTTGAGATCGTGCGGATAGCCGACTACAGCAGCTTCCGCGACCTTCGGATGCGAGACCAGCGCGCTCTCGACCTCAGCTGTACCAAGCCGATGCCCGGACACGTTCAGCACGTCGTCGACGCGGCCTGTGATCCAGTAGTAGCCGTCCTCGTCGCGCCGGCAGCCGTCGCCGGTGAAGTACATGCCCTTGTAGGCGGAAAAGTAAGTCTGCACGAACCGCTCGTGATCGCCGTACACCGTGCGCATCTGGCCCGGCCAGCTATCCTGGATGACGAGATTACCGCTGGCTGCTCCTTCCAGAAGCTCTCCTTTTTCATCAACCAGGGCCGGTTTGATGCCGAAGAATGGAAGCGTGGCCGAGCCCGGCTTAAGGCGCGTCGCACCGGGCAGCGGCGTGATGAGAATGCCGCCCGTTTCCGTCTGCCACCAGGTATCGACGACGGGGCAGCGGCCCTCACCGACCACGCGGTGATACCACTCCCATGCCTCGGGATTTATGGGCTCGCCCACACTGCCCAATAGGCGCAGCGACGACCGATCGGTGCGTTTGACGAAGTCGTCACCCGCGCCCATCAGCGCGCGGATCGCGGTCGGCGCCGTGTAGAAGATGTTGACGTCCCATTTGTCGACGACATGCCAGAAGCGCGACGCCGTCGGATAGTTCGGCACGCCTTCGAACATCATCGTCGTCGCACCGTTGGCGAGCGGCCCGTACAGAATGTAGCTGTGGCCCGTCACCCAGCCAACGTCAGCGGTACACCAGTAGATGTCGCCGTCATGGTAGTCGAAGACGTACTGATGCGTCATCGACGTGAAGACGAGATAGCCGCCGGAGGTGTGCAGCACGCCCTTCGGTTTCCCGGTCGAGCCCGACGTATAGAGGATGAACAGCGGATCCTCGGCGTTCATCTCTTCGACGGGACAGTCGCCCGAGACCTTGACCAGTTCGTCGTGCAGCCAGATGTCCCGGCCTTCGGTCCAGGCCACATCATTGCCGGTGCGTCGTACGACCAGCACCTTCTCGCCACCCTTGGTCTTCTTCAACGCTTCGTCGGTGTTCTTCTTCAGCGGAATCGCCCGCCCACCGCGCACGCCTTCGTCAGCCGTGATGATAAACTTCGACTCGCAATCGTCGATGCGGCCAGCGAGGCTGTCAGGCGAGAAACCGCCGAACACCACGGAGTGCACCGCGCCGATGCGGGCGCAGGCGAGCATGGCGTAGGCGGCCTCGGGGATCATCGGCAGATAGATCGTAACGCGATCGCCCTTCTTGACGCCGTTCGCCTTCAGTACGTTGGCAAACTTGCAGACGCGCTCGTGAAGCTGGCGATAGGTAATCTTCTCGTCGTGGGTTGGATCATCGCCTTCCCAGATGATCGCAATCTGATCAGCGCGGTTTTTCAAGTGCCTGTCGACGCAGTTGGCGCAAACGTTCAGCGTGCCGTCCTCGTACCATTTGATCGAGACATTCTCGGGCGCGTACGAGGTGTTCTTGACCTTCGTGTACGGTTTGATCCAGTCGATGCGCTTGCCCATGTCGCCCCAAAACCCGTTGGGGTCCGCGATCGAGCGATCGTACATCTCCTGATACTTGGTGTTATCGACCCAAGCGCGGCTCGCCCACTCCGCGGGCACGGCATAGCTTTTTCCCGACATGGCCCTGGACTCTCCCG
>JAEYYQ010000213.1 GCA_023428365.1 Pseudomonadota bacterium
CGGATTCGCTCACTCAGCCTGGAGCCACTTCTGGGGAGCAGGCCAGACGCGATTGCGAATGGGCAACTCGGTAACCTGCGTCTTGGCGTTATCGCCTTCATCGCGCCAACTTTAATCTCGCAGACACTCAACCGTCTGAGCCGTGAGGATGTTTCGCTGGCAGTGGAAATTCATGAAGGCACAACCCAACCTCTTGTCGAGCAGCTTCTGCGTCGGGAACTGGATTGCGTCGTTGGGCGGTATTCGCCCGAATACGAGGCGGAACTAGATCAGCAGCTCCTCTCACATCAGAAATTCGCGGTGGTCGTGAGCAGATCTCATAATATTCTACGAAAAAAGAAGCCGATCACGCTGGCGGACACGATTGACCTCGATTGGATCATTACACCGCCACGAACGGCTGCGCGACAAGCGCTCATTGACATGTTTATGCGTGCCGGTCTGCGCGCGCCAGATATCCGGGTGGAAACGGCTTCGATGGAGATCATGAAAGCGGCGCTAGCTGACTGCAACATGATTGGCTTGCGCCCAGGCGGCATCGCTGCTCCGCATGTTGAAACAAGGCAGCTCGAAATCCTGCAGCTCAAAGCCGACTATCCGCCCGCGCCTCTTATGCTCATCCGGCGTCGCACCGAACCGGCGCTTCCCTCGGTTGAGAGATTTTGCAGAACATTAACTGAGATCGCACCATCCCTTGAGATGGGTACACCGTCTAGCGATATTTGTTTCGGAAGTCGGAGACCGCGGTGATGGAAACTCTTGACCGTGGCGTTGCTAAGCTACCGCGATCTCGCTTGCGTTCAGCAGTCGGTCCATACATTTCTCTGCAACCCGGCATCGAATCTTGGCTAACAAATCAGCACCGCCCGCAACTGACCGAAGGCCGCAAGCAGCTTCACTGAGTTCGCTTCAGTTCTTCAGGCACGATCCTATCCACACCACGATGTCGTTCGTGAAACGCCTTTATAGACAAGGATCGGCAACAGGGCATGATCGAGCGTGAAGCCGATCCACGGTTAAAAACAAACGTTTCGACACCGCACACATAGACTGGTCGTGCTCCAACTTTCGACTTCCGATCATCCCGGCGCCGCCGGTTCAGCCAAGTGAAGAGAAGCTATACGATCTGGTTTCGAAGCTGGGTCTCGCCGCGCCAAAGGCGATCGAGATTGTCCTGCAGAATGTCGAGAACATTATCCTCGTATCGCCGCGTTTCGCCCCCGGTATGGGGCGTGATGAAAGCATTGGGCAGGTCCCAGAGCGGCGAGGATGCTGCAAGCGGTTCTTCCACCGTTACATCGATTCCGGCGCCGGCGATGCGGTTGGCGGTCAGCGCGTCGATCAGCGCGGCTTCGTTCATACAGCGTCCGCGCGCCGTGTTGATGACGTAGGCCGAGGGCTTCATACGACCTAGGCTATCTGCGTCGATGAGATTTTCCGTTTCCGGCGTAAGCGGACACGTCAGCACAACGAAATCTGCCGCAGGCAGCAAGGATTTGAACTCGCTCAGCGCGTGCACCGAGTGCGCGGCGTCCAGGCCGGTCGCCGGGTTTTTTCGGAAGCCAATCACGTGCATCCCAAAAGCCTTGGCCAGTTCGGCGACCCTGCCGCCAATCGCGCCCAGGCCGACGACGAAGATCGTCTTGCCGTCCAGTTCATCTTCCCGCTGCGATAAGTCACTGATCATGCCGCGCCATACGCGCTTGGCTTGATTGTCACGGGCTTCGGGCAGCCTGCGCGCCAACGCCAGGACGAGCGCGATGGCATGATCCGACACGGCCTTGTTGTTGACGCCGCTTGCATTGGCCAGTCGTATGCCGTGCGCCCTCAGTTTATCGCGCGAGAACTGGTCCGTTCCTGCACCGATCGACTGGATATAACGGATGCTCGGAATGTGTTCGAGCAATTCGTTACGCCAAAGCCCTGAGATGACGAGAACGTCAGCGTCGCGCGCGCGCGCCACCGTATCCTCATAATTCCAAACCTGAAAACTCTTGATGCCCGGCTTACGCTTCTCAAACTGAGCATGAAGCTGATACGCGACATGGGCGAAGCAGATGGTGAGATCAGATTTTTTCGGGATCATAGGCGGACCTCGTGTGTGTGCTGCGGGTTATCCATGCATGCGTATTCTTCGCCGGCCTCGAGCAGCCAGTCCCAGAATGACAACGCGTAGCTGCGGCCGATCATCATGTGATAAGCAAAGTCGTCGCGCGGGCGCCAGATCACGGTGCGCATCTGAGCGAAGCCGACAGCAGCGCATGCGCCCGCCGAAAACGCACTGGAATGAAAATCCAGCGCACAGCCCTTGGCGAGCAGGGCAATGGCCTGACGTCCGCACACCGAAATCCGCGTCCAAGCATCAGTTACATTCAGTGCGACGTCAAAAGCATCGGCGAAATGCATGACGATGGGCTCGCAAGCCTGCTGAATGAGATAAAAACTGTCGTCGGTAATAGCGAGGAGTCTTGTTTGATCGTCACCTGCGCTGTGCCCCGACAGCGGCAGATTGATGGCGCCCAGCGACGCGAGGAGCGAGGACAACCCCGCACCATCACGTGGCCCCTGCAGGTAAACAATCCGCCCGGGACGTTGCACGGTTATCATCACGTCCCGCCCGCGGATCTCTCGCGGTGGGCCTATCGGGCCTTTCCTATCCCACAGCAGGGTTTTGCTTTTTGCATTAAGCATTGAGGCGTTTGCCTTCAGGATCGACGAACAGCGGATCACGGACAATGACCGGCACATCGCGTCCCGCCAGCGGCGACGTTGCCGTCAAGATCTCGCCATGCCGGGTGCGCCCTCCCGACAGCAAACCCAGCGCGATGGGACCGTTCAACATCGGACTCCATGCGCTGGACGTTAGCTCGCCGACGTAGCGGCCCGGCGTTCCGTCAGTCAGTTTTGAGCCTGGAGGAAGCGGCGTGCTGCCGTCCTGAGGCAGCAGCCCCACCAATTGCCAGCGCGCAGGATCTTTCAGGCCCAGCCGAGATAGCGAACGGCGGCCGATGAAATCTCCCGATGCCTTGATCATGCGACCGAGACCGAGGTCATCGGCAGTGACCCGACCGTTCAGCTCGCCACCGGCCACGTGCCCCTTCTCAATACGGAGCGTATTGATTGCGTCAATGCCGTAAGGCTTGATGCCGAACGCGGAGCCAGCCTCAGCCAATGCGTCCCACGCTGCCGCGCCGAAGTCGGCGGGTACATAGACTTCATAAGCCAGATCTCCCGAGAAGCTGATGCGAAACACACGCACCTCGACCGCGCCGAGAATCGTCCCAGAATAGCCCATGTAGGGCAGAGCTTCCGGCGAGACATCGAGGCCGGTCAGGGCTTGGGACAGCACCTTGCGGCTGTCTGGACCCGCGACCGCGACTGCAGCCCACTGTTCCGTGACGTTGACGATGCGCAAGTTCAGCTCGGGCCACAGAACGCGATGCCAATAATCCAGCCGTCGCGCCATAAGAGGCGCCTGCGCAGTCGTCGTTGTCATGAAATAGCGCGTGTCACCGATGCGTGTCGTTGTTCCATCATCGAACACCATACCATCTTCGCGCAACATGACGCCGTAGCGGCAGCGACCCACCTTCAGCGAGCGCCAGCGGTTCACGTAGACACGCTCGAGAAACTCGGCAGCGTCGGGGCCGATCAGCTCAAACTTTCCAAGTGTCGAGACATCGACCATGCCGACAGCACCGCGCACAGCCGCAGCTTCCCTGCGCACCGCATCGTCGAGGCTCTCGCCGGCACGGGGATAGCATTGCGGTCGCAGCCACGGGCCGGACTGCAGCATGATCGCGCCGGCGCGGATATGGCAATCGTGCATCGCGGTGCGGCGGTTGGGCATGAAATGTCGGCCACCTTCCATCCCCGCCAACGCACCGAGGGCTACGGGGACATACGGCGGTCGGAACGTGGTGGTACCGACCGATGGAATATCGACATTCAGAGCCTTGGCGATATGGGCAAAGCCGATTGTGTTGCTGGTCTTGCCCTGGTCGGTGCCCATGCCAAGCGTCGTGTAACGCTTGACGTGCTCGACCGATCGATAGCCTTCGCGCACCGCCAAGGCGATATCAGCATCGGTAACATCGTCTTGTAGATCGACGAAGCGCTTGCCCCGGGCTGCACCTGCGTGCGCCGGGATGCTACAGATCATCGAAATGCCTGCGGTGGCCTTCTCGGTGACAGGTTCAATGTCCAGCCCGGCACCAAGTTCGACGCTTGCCTCGAAACCTGCGGCGCTGGCTGCGGTTACACCAGCCCTGGCACCATCGATTACACAGCCCGTTGACGAGTAGACACCCCGCGATGCACCGGCCGATCGTTCTCTCTGAACGGACGATCCTGGCACAAAGGTAGCCAGGTTATGATCATAAACCGGCTTACCCCGAGCCTGCGCGTGCAAATGGATTGTCGGGTTCCAGCCACCGGATACACACAAGAGATCGCACGAGATCTGTCTCTCGGCACCTGTCGTTTCTCCTGCCACATCGACCGAGGCCACCGACACAAGGGCGACATGCCGCCTGCCTCGGGCCGACGTCACAACGGTGCCTGCCAACACATCTATTCCAACCTGCTCCATTTTGGAGACAAGATCCGCAGATGTCTCGGCGCGAGCATCGACAACCGCACGAACCTCAATGCCACCAGAAGCCAGATCGAGAGCGGCCGCGTAAGCGGAATCGTTGTTGGTGAACACAACTGCCGATCGACCAGCGCGGACAGCGTAGCGATTGAGATAGCCACGCGCAGCCGATGCCAGCATGATGCCCGGCAGATCGTTATTTGCGAACACCATAGACCGCTCATGAGCCCCGGTCGCGAGCACCACCTCGCGAGCATGCAC
>JAEYYQ010000263.1 GCA_023428365.1 Pseudomonadota bacterium
TCCAACAGCTCACCAACACGTTCTGGCCGATGGTTGTCGAACAGACCACCCGGGGCGAGCGCGGATACGATCTGCCGTCGCGGCTGCTGAAGGAGCGGATCATCTTCGTGACCGGTCCGATCGAGGATCAGAGCGCCGCGTCGATCTGCATGCAGCTGCTGTTTCTTGAGGCGGAAAACCCCAAGAAAGAAATCTCCATGTACATCAACTCGCCGGGCGGCGTGGTGACCTCCGGCATGGCGATCTACGACACGATGCATTTCATTCGCCCGCCGGTTGCGACGCTGTGCATCGGCCAAGCCGCATCCATGGGCTCGCTGCTGCTGTGCGCGGGCGAAAAGGGCATGCGTTATGCGCTGGGCAACGCCCGGATCATGGTTCACCAGCCGTCTGGCGGCTTCTCGGGCCAAGCCTCGGATATCGAGCGCCACGCCGAGGATATCGTGAAAATGAAGCGGCGCCTGAATGAGGTTTACGTCAAGCATACCGGCCAACCGTACGAGACGATTGAACGGACCCTCGACCGTGACTATTTCATGACGGCAGAGCAGGCCCAGGAGTTCGGTTTGATCGACAGGGTTCTGGTCAAGCGAGAAGAATTCGAGAGCGCCGTCGATCGGAAGGGTTAACGAACCCGAGCGATGCGGCTGCAACGGAACCCGCCTACAGCTTGAACCGTCTCCTTGCCAGCCTGCGTTTTTTGCGGGCTGCAGGGGTTGGTTGGTTACTTTGGCTCGGTGTGCGTCGAAGGCCGCATTCCGGTCACTATGTGCCAACATCGTAGCGCGAGCCCGATCCGCGTTTTTGGTGTTTTCGGGGCATCCGCGGTGTTCAGATGTGCACCGCGGTGAGAGAGTTGTTAATCCATTCTTGATCCCGACGCGCATAGCGTGCTGAGATCGGCTAAATGGATTCAGTGCCTGCGCGGCCGGCCGCAGGTGGCTCGGAAGTCCTGCCGGTTCCTAAACGCCTCGCGGCGAGGGTGAGACCGAACGAATGGCCCAGCAAGAAAAGAACACCCTGTATTGCTCCTTCTGCGGCAAGAGCCAGCACGAGGTGCGCAAACTCATCGCCGGTCCGACCGTGTTCATCTGTGATGAATGCGTCGAGCTGTGCATGGACATCATCCGCGAGGAAAACAAAAACACGCTGGTCAAGTCGCGCGACGGGGTTCCGACGCCGAACGAGATCAAGACGGTGCTTGATTCGTATGTCATTGGTCAGGAGCATGCGAAACGCGTGCTGTCTGTGGCCGTGCACAACCACTACAAGCGCCTGAATCACGCGTCGAAGAACAACGACGTCGAACTGGCGAAGTCGAACATTCTGCTGGTCGGCCCAACGGGTTGCGGCAAGACGCTGCTTGCCCAGACGCTGGCCCGCATCCTCGATGTCCCCTTCACGATGGCGGATGCCACGACGCTGACCGAAGCCGGTTACGTCGGTGAGGATGTTGAGAACATCATTCTCAAGTTGCTGCAGTCGGCCGACTACAACGTCGAGCGGGCGCAGCGCGGCATCGTCTATATCGACGAAGTCGACAAGATCAGCCGCAAGTCGGACAATCCGTCCATAACCCGCGATGTATCGGGCGAAGGTGTTCAGCAGGCGCTGCTGAAGATCATGGAAGGCACGGTTGCCAGTGTTCCGCCGCAGGGTGGGCGCAAGCATCCGCAGCAGGAGTTCCTGCAGGTCGACACCACCAACATCCTGTTTATCTGCGGTGGTGCGTTCGCGGGACTGGAGAAGATCATCTCGCGGCGTGGCAAGGGGACGTCGATCGGCTTTGGCGCACGCGTCATGGGTCCGGACGAGCGGCGCATGGGCGAAGTGCTGCGCGAAGTCGAGCCAGAGGATCTTCTGAAGTTCGGTTTGATCCCCGAGTTTATCGGTCGTCTGCCCGTGATCGCGACGCTGGAAGATCTGGACGAGGCCGCGCTGGTCGAAATCTTGAACGAGCCGAAGAATGCACTGGTCAAGCAGTACCAGCGCCTGTTCGAGATGGAAGACGTCAAGCTGACGATCACGCTTGAGGCGTTGAAGGCCATCGCCCGCAAGGCGATTGAGCGCAAGACTGGAGCGCGCGGATTGCGGTCGATCATGGAGTCGATCCTGCTCGAAACGATGTTCGAGCTCCCGGGTCTCAAGGGCGTCGAAGAAATCGTGATCGGACCGGAAGTCGTTGAGGGCAGCGCACGCCCGTTGAAGATCTACACCGAACGCGCGGAAGAGAAGGGTTCGAGCGCCTGACCGTCATCCGCACAACAAAGGTGGGTGTGGCGGCGAGACCGACTTGGAGAGCGCGGTGAAAGCTCTTATGTCATTTTTTTGAATGTCTCACCGGGCCGCCTATCACGGCCTGGTCGTGTGGGGAGATTGGCGAAAGCTCGGCAACTGCCCGGATCTTTACGTCCTTGCCTTCCGGGCAGACTAGAACCCAGCAAAAGCTTGTGCCGCCTTTTTGTTGCGGCGCAGTGAGCCCATATTCCTCAGCGCGGGGCAACTCGGGGCGCGTGATGGGCGCAGGGAGAAGAGAACATGAGCGAGACCAAAGCGACCAAAGACAAAGGCGGCGGCAAGGAGCTGTATCCTGTCCTGCCACTGCGCGACATTGTCGTTTTCCCCTACATGATCGTGCCGTTGTTCGTCGGACGCGAGAAATCGATCAACGCGCTCGAAGAAGTGATGCGGGCCGACAAGCAAATCTTGCTCGCCGCGCAGCGCAATGCCGGTGACGACGATCCCGCGACCGATGCCATCTATGAGATGGGCACGCTCGCGTCCGTGTTGCAGCTTCTGAAGCTGCCGGACGGCACTGTGAAGGTGCTGGTCGAAGGTACCGCGCGTGCGCAAATCGTGCGCTACACCGAAAACCCGGATTACTTCGAGGCCGAGGTTGAGCGCGTTGACGAGACGGTTGGCGCGAAGGACGAGATCGAGGCGATGGCGCGCTCTGCGGTGTCGCAGTTCGAGAGCTATGTAAAGCTCAACAAGAAGATCTCGCCGGAAGTGCTGGGTACGGTCAGCCAGATCGAGGACTACTCGAAGCTGGCAGATACCATCGCCTCGCATCTGGCGATCAAGATCGGCGACAAGCAGGAAGTGTTGGAGACGACGACGATCTCCGACCGGCTGGAGCGCGTCTACTCGCTGATGGAAAGCGAGATCTCCGTGCTGCAGGTCGAGAAGAAGATCCGCAGCCGCGTCAAGCGCCAGATGGAGAAGACGCAGCGCGAGTACTATCTCAACGAACAGATGAAGGCGATCCAGAAGGAGCTCGGCGATACCGACGAGCGCGACGACATCGCCGA
>JAEYYQ010000272.1 GCA_023428365.1 Pseudomonadota bacterium
TGCTGGGCCAGCACGTCAAGCACTTCGTAGTAGTCACCGCCACCGGTAATCGCTTTGGTGATGCTGTTGAAGTACCAGCCGCCGCCGTCCGTCAGCGGGCCCGAACGTTCGAACGACCAGGCGATGATCTTGATGTCGGCCTCCTTCAAGGCGATCGCCAACGCCGACGGGACGATCTTGCCCGTTGCGTCGACGGTCAGCAGGAAGGGGATTGCCGGTGCGACGTAGTTGATGCCTTCAGCCTTCAACGCCTTCGGCTCCCATCCCCACGTCTTGGGATCCATGCCGTCAAGCTTCGGAATGCTGGAATCGTCGATCAGATACACCGCCTGCGCGCCGAATGCCGGCTCAGCCTTGATCCAATAGCGCACGTCGGCAATGTCGAAGCTCTGCGCGAAAACATCCGAGGCCGGTACGCCAGCGGACTTGTATTCGTTGATCAGCTTCTGGGCGTAGTCCTCGCGCGAGAAGCCCTCAAAGGGCATCTTGACCACGGGCGTCTTCAGCTCAGGCGTAAACTTCGCGCCCAGCGAGCGGAACAGCTCGATCGATTCCTTGTGCGTCATCAGGCGCGCGGGCTGGATCGAGTAAAGATCTGTGCGCCAGGGAGCGGTTCCGGTGAGATAAGCCTCTGGCGTCGCCGCGGTTTTGTTCGAGGCGTCCATCTTGGGCGTCAGGGTCCGGAACTCAGCCAATGTAAGGTCCGACGTGCGGCATTCCGCTGAAGCCGGCGTGTCGCCCGAAGCAGGCGTGAACGGCTTTGTGCACTTTGCGGCCAAGTTGGTCGTGACGATATTGGTCGTCGTATGCAGGTCGTTCTGCGCATGGCGGCAGACGAGTTCCTTGTCAGCGGTGAAGGCGACGTCGCATTCCAGAATCCCTGCGCCCTGCCATGCGGCAGCAAGGTTGGATTCGACCGTGTGCTCAGGGAATTGCAGCGGCGCCCCGCGATGCCCGATCGAGAACAGAGTCCGCTTGACCGGCTGGCCGGCGCAAGCCTGAAGCTTCTGCTTCAGCGGACCGTCTTTCATCTTGTCGATTAGATAGAGCGGGCGAACGCCGACCTCGATCGGCACCTGCTGTGCGACGGCGGAAGTGGCGGTTGCAAGCAAGGCGATCAGACCGATTGCACTGTTACGGCTGTGAAGCATGGACCCATCCTTAGAATTGCCTTCGGACGATCTTGCAGACTGTGATGACGGGCGGATGAAGGCCAGCCGCTGCGATGGTCAGCCCTGCGCGCAATCAGTTGCGACAGTGGGGTCATGCCAGCACGATCATCAGAAACCCGGTGCTGGCGAGTGCGATGGTCCACAGCAGGTCGAGATTGACCCATGCGGTGCGCAAAACGGCGATACCGATCCATTTATAGACGACCCAGGCCATCGCACCTGTGACCGCAAGCATCGCTCCGGAATGGACCAGCACGGCCCCAATGGCGACGGCACCCATCGGCGCTGAGGTTGCAGCAGTGGACGGTGTTTCCCCCAGACACAACGGCATCAGGGCCGGCAGGATCATCATTCCAGCGCCATGCGCGGTCGCCATCACAAACGACCAGCCGACGAGACCAACCATCCCTGTTTGCATGCCGACGCGGACGCGATGACTGTGTCCGTAGATCTGGTGATAAGCGGCCCATCCGATGAGCAGCAAGCCGGCGCCGGTGTAGGCCCAGTGCAGGTTCAGCATCACGCCGGCCGCAACGAAAGCGAGAGCAAACAGCATCACGGACAAGGTATGGCCGACCGCAATTGCCAGCACGGCAATCGGAATCGCGGCCGCACTCTTCCGGTGCAACGCCAGAGCCACCGCAAACAGCCAACCCATGGCCGGATTGAACCCATGGAATGCACCGAGCGCGATCAACGCTAACCATGGCCATTCTGGAGTCATTACGGTCAGCCTTGAGACGCCCCAACGCTATAACGCGTGAGAGGCGCGCACGATACGGCGCCAACCGGCGCGTGGAATTGATCGGGATCACTGCCGCGGAGCTCACATCGAGGAAGCACGAGTGTTCGGCGACGGGAGACGTGCCGCGTGGAATACTCGTCCCAATGCCGGAGACGTGCACACTGGGGTGGCCACGAATGGAGGTGTCCGTACGGCATTTCATTTACCGCGGCGAGATCACCCCGGCTGGGTCAGGATCACCGCGCCATTACGGGTTGCAACGACCGTGTGCTCGAATTGGACGACGGGAGCAGGCGGTGAACTATAGAGCGTCCACGCATCATCGCCGCCTTCCGCCCATTCCCCGCCGAGCGAAAGAAATGGCTCGATGGTCAGCACTTGCCCTTCGCGAAGAATTCGCTTCTCGGACCGGCACGGCCAGGTCGGGATTTCCTTCGGTTCTTCATGCAGCGATCGGCCGATACCGTGACTGGCCAGGTTCTGGATCAGCGTATAGCCACGCTGGCGCGCAAATACTCCGATGGCACTGCCGACCGCGCTCAGAGGTTTGCCGGCCGCGACTTGCGCGATGCCGATCTCCATGGCGCGATGACCATCGCGGCAGAGACGATTTATCGACGCCTTGACCGGCGGCACGCGGAAGGATGCACCGGTGTCAGCGAAATAGCCGTCCTTCGAGGCCGACACATCGATGTTCACCAGATCGCCGGCCGCAATAACCCGTGCGCCGGGTATGCCGTGGGCGATCTCTTCGTTGATGCTGATGCAGGTCGCGCCAGGAAAACCATAAGTCGATTCCGGTGCCGAAATGGCGCCCTGTGCGTTCAGCAATCTGCGTCCGTAGGCATCGAGCTCTTCGGTTGTCATTCCCGGCTCGATCGCCTTGCCCATCATGGCCAGAACATTAGCCACAATGCGCCCAATCGCGCGCAGACCTTCGAGTTCGCTTTGTTTCGTGATGGTCATTCTTTCAGCCTGCCCTCCGACATCACCTCATTGGCTCGTCGGGAAATAGTATCGCGGATTGACATGCCTAGCCTCAATCCGAGTTTTAGCCCTCTGCGCATCACACCTTCCACACAGCCGCCGAAAAGTCGAACTATTGCCACATTTCTTAACAGTCTGAGCCTTGGGCAAATCGATCAGATTGAGGGACAACGGATGATCCGGATGGCAGTCGCCGTCGCGATATTGCTTTGCATGCAGCAAGCTGCAAGCGCCAACTCGATGCAGCACATTCTGGCCAAATTGGCGCCTGAAGAGCGTGCCCATCAGGCCTGCGCCATCAAGGGATTGCCCATCGTCAAAAAGGATTCGCGGCTGAAGCGCGCGGACCGCATAAAGTCCTCAATTCTAAGTCGCGCCGTAGTGGACGGAACGCATCTCGAAGCCAAAGGTGGCGCTATCCGCTCTGGCGGACACTGGTACGCCGTGAGCTACGCCTGCGAACTTTCAGCCGATTACATGGAGGCGCAGACGTTCTCGTTTCAGGTCGGCAAGGAGATTCCCCAGGACCGATGGGACGAACTCGGACTGTGGCCCTAATCCGCGACCACGCAGCCGGTACGATGGCTCCTCACGGGTAGCAATAGGAATCGGACGAGCAGTCACCACCCTCGAGCCGCACCTGATGCGGGCGGTGCGACTTCGGCCATTTGACGAAGAACTTCTCGTCAAAAGCGATGCCGCCTTCAGGCTTGGCGTCGAGCTTCACCATCCAGCCTTCGATTCCGTCCGGATAGAACTGTTCATCGATGGCGCCGTACAGCGAGTTGGTGAAGTAGATGCGGCGGCCGTCGCGGCTGATCTCCACCATTTGCGGACCGCCGTTGAGTGGGCCGTTGTTCGCGGCTGGATGCGCTGCCTTTGAAACGATGCCGCCGATCCGCACTGTACCAGTGTGTTTCGGCTTCAGCGGATCCGATACATCGTATTGCCGAAGATCCCCAGTGCCCCAGCAGGCGACATAGAGATACTTGTCGTCCATCGACAGATCGATGTCCGTGCACAGAGGCGGCACGGCCTTGAAGCCTTTCAGCATCGGCGGCAACTGATCGGGATCGGCCGGCTCGGCGGGAATATCGATGATCTTCGTCACCGCCCATTTGTTACCCTTGCGGTGCCACGTCCAGATCGACGACGACAGATCCTCCAGGCTCAACACGCAATTGACGAACCCGTAGGCCTTGGTCGGGTCGTGCGCGGGCCTTAGCTCGAATACGAGCTGATACTTGTCGCCGAAATCGATCGTCTGCTGATGCTTGCGGCTGTGCAGATCCCAGAAATGCAGTTTGCGGCCATACTTGGCGCCGAGCAGCACCTCCGGCACCAGCCCATTTTCGAAATTTGCGGGCAGCCCCCATTCGCTGGTGACCATTGTGTCGTAGCCCAGATGCCACCAGGCGTCGTAGGCGAGCCGCTGCGGGCCGCGATCGATTTCCCAGCGACCACGCACATCGAATGTTTCGTGATCCATGAGAAAGATGCCGCCGGGAGCCTCGCCCTTGCCGTTGGCCAGCGCGGCCACATAGATCCCTTCCGGCCCGCAATGAACGGTATGAGGTCGTGAGTAGTCGGCCCGCTCAGCCACCTCCGATGGCTCGATGACCTTGACGATCTTCGGCTTCTTGGGATCGGGTTTGGTGTCGAGAATATGTATGCGCGACGACCGTAGCCCGGGCACCACCAGATAGCGGCGCTCGGTGTGCGGATGCGGCGCATTGGGACACAGGCAGGACGAACACGCGTTCCAGCCGAAGTGATGCAGCTCGTCGCCGGTATTGGGCATCGCAACGGTGTTGATCACCTTGCTGTAGGTCCGGGATGCTGGGTTGACGTCCACGACGGATATGCCATCGGGTGTCTTGCCGGTC
>JAEYYQ010000277.1 GCA_023428365.1 Pseudomonadota bacterium
ATGTCGATCTTCTCGGCGATTTCGATCGCATCATCGACCTCTATGCCGAGATACCTCACCGTGCTCTCGATCTTGGAGTGCCCTAGCAGCAGCTGGACCGCTCTGAGATTGCCGGTGCGCCGATAGATCAGCACCGCCTTCGTGCGCCGCAGAGAGTGCGCCCCAAACTTCGCTGCATCAAGGCCGATGCTCGCCACCACCCCTGGACGAGCCGCGCGTATTGGCGTGTCGTCAGCCCGCCCCGGTCGCCTCGACCGGCGAACAGGAACTGACCCGCTTTGCGTCCGGTCAGTAGCAAGTATTCGTCGATCGCTTGGGGGGGTGATCGGTCAGCTCGAACCTCACTGGTCAGCCCGTCTTCTTCTGACGGATGGTTGCTCGGTCCATCGAGTAGCTGCTCGGGGCGATGTCATCGACACGAACGGCAACGACGTCACAACCGCGCAGCTTGCCGTAGATCGCTAGGTTGAATAGCGCAAGGTTGCGTTTCTTGCCCTCGATCTGGAGCTTTGTCCTGATCGACCAGACGTGGCTTGGTCTCAGCGGCGGCTTTGCGCCGACGAGCTTCCCTTTGTTCCACGGCACGCGAACGGACTTTACGACTGTAGAGGCGTGGTCCTGTCCCATGGTTTGTCTCCTTGTTCGAGAGACAAGCGACCATGCGCCGATGCAGAGCCAATGGACTGGCGCGATGACCGGATTCAGATCGAATCTTCTGCGGTGTGGCTACCGGCTGCTGGCAGATTGGCGATCACCCCGACACGACCAGTACTTCAGTACTGGCACCGCAGTTGCATGCGCGAGCGGCGTCGCGCGCTCGTGATTAAGGACATAGAAACATACGGTTGCTGCGGGCTCGATGCCGCAGCCGGCGGATCGTCGGCTGGTCCTCCCGGCTGATTCTCATGCAGTCCAATTTCTGGCTTCTTGCAGGGCATCGCAGCGACGACGCTGACGACCAGCACAGAACTCTAGAGGACGAGCAATGACACCCCGCAAATTCGTCATCGAACGCAATATTCCGAGCGTCGGCAGCCTTGAGCGCGAGCAGCTCCGGGCGGCCGCGCAGAAATCTAACGAGGTGCTGCATAGCCTGGGTCCCGATATCCAGTGGGTCCAGAGCTACGTCACCGCCGATAAGCTCTTCTGCGGGTTTCCGGCAACGCGCGTCACGGAAGTGCGGAAGTTGATCGATCCCACGACCGCGAGCGCGTGACGCTTCGGCCTCTCCGGCAGGCGCGTCGCGCAGACAGATCGGCGCCGCTTTGACCACAAGCGCAATCCAGCTTGCAGGGCAGATGAGATGGTCATGAGCATAGTATCCAAAAGATCAAAGATCTCGCCGCCCAGCCTTGGTCGGACGGCTAAAACGTTACCGTTGCGGTTGATTGCGGCTCTTGGAACTCGGATCGGCGCAATGCTCGTCTCGCGATCTTTGCGCGCGAGCAGAAGCTGGAGCGAAAGCGTAGACGACCGGCTTCTGAGTGATTTCGGCCCGGAGCGTGACCAGATCAATCAGCCATCTCGCACCTCGACGAGGCCTACGCCAGAGCCAAATCGCGCACCCCCTTCTGAGAGCACGTGCGCCAACCGCCAGTGACTGCCGCCACTTAACGCTTCACCCGGATCCGGCACAGGGCAGCGCGCGAGAAGAAGCGCCGGATTTTTCAAGCCAGGATCTGCTTACAAAGGAAGGAATACCGTCATGAACTCAATCTCTCAACTTTCCACTGCTGGTGCCGACAATGGCGTGAATGTCGCCGCCTTGCTGGGCGCGCGCGAAGCACTTGCCAAGGCGCCCCAAGCGGCCGCTTTCAAATGGCGCGCCTCGTGCGAATGGGCGTACGGAACGCATAGCCGGTCGACAATCGGAGATTTCTTCGGCCTCGGAGCTGAGCAGAAGCGCAGCAAAACCTTCTCGGTCGAATCCGATCATCCAGAGGTGTTCGCCTCCGAGGATAAGGCGCCCACGCCTGTCGAACTCGTCTTGGCAGGTCTCGCCGGCTGTTTGACCGCCGGCGTGGCCGCCGTCGCGCAAAACCGCGGCATCAAGATCCACTCGGTGAAAGCGACGCTCGAAGCGGACATGGATCTGCAGGGCATCCTCGGCATGGACGAGGACGTGCGCAACGGGTTCAGCGCCGTCCGCGTCCACTTCGACATCAAGGCCGATGCCAGCAGGGACGACATAGCCGCGATTGTCGCTCAATCGCAAAAGCGGTCGGCCGTGTTCGACATCATCACCAACCCGACCGATGTCCGCGTCACCGTCAACTGATCGATGGTGATCCAGGCGAGGAGCGAGTGTCGTGAGGCAAGTTACGACCGTCGTGATAGGCGCTGGCCACTGCGGCCTCGCCATGAGCTGGCATCTTGCTCAATCGGGCATCGACCACGTCGTGCTCGAGCGAGGCGAGATCGCCAATTCCTGGCAGACCGAAAGGTGGGACTCGCTCCGTCTCTTGACACCCAATTGGCAAAGCCGATTGCCGGACTTCGCCTACGGCGGGTCCGATCCGCACGGCTTCATGTCAATGACAGAGGTCGTTGCGTATCTGAAGTCCTACGCGAGCCGGATCGCCGCTCCCGTTGTGACGGACTCATCCGTACTTTCCCTGCGTCGAGCGCCAAGCGGCTACGTGGTGTCCACAAACCGTGACATGTGGCGGTGTCGTTGCGTCGTCATCGCCACTGGCGCGTGCGGCATACCCCGCATTCCGGCCTTGGCGGATCGGCTGCCGGAAAACGTCGCAAGCATGACCCCATTTCAATACCGCTCGCCGCATCAATTGCCCGCAGGTGGCGTGATGATCGTGGGAGCGTCTGCGACCGGAGTACAACTCGCCCGTGAGATCCGCGCCGCAGGACGCGACGTCACCTTGTGCGTCGGAGAGCATGTCAGATTGCCGCGAACCTATCGCGGCCGCGATATCAATTGGTGGATGGATGCCATCGGTCTGATGGATGTTCGGTTCGACGAGATCGATGATCTCGCGCGTGCCCGCCAGCTGCCGTCACCGCAGCTTATCGGCACGCCGGAGCATGAGACGCTCGACATCAACGCGTTGCAAGCGGCTGGTGTCGAGATCGTCGGAAGACTCGTCGCAGTCGACGGTGCGACGGCAAAATTTTCCGGAGCACTCCGCAACCTTTGCGCGCTCGCCGATCTGAAGATGAATAGGTTGCTCGACACCATCGACGCTGGGGTCGGCGCCTATGCGCGCATTGACACCTTCCAACCAGCCACAAGGTTCGAGCCGACCCGCCTCGGGCGCGACATTCGGCTAAGCGTGGATTTGCGGTCTAGCAATATCGGGACGGTCATCTGGGCCACGGGCTTTCGCGCAGACTACTCCTGGCTCGATGTGCCCGTACTCGATGCGAAGGGCCGTATTCGACACGACGGTGGAATTGTCGACGCGCCCGGCATGTACGTCATGGGCCTTCCCTTCATGCGGCGACGCAAGTCGTCATTCATCGACGGCGCGGCCGACGATGCAAAGGATCTTGTCGCGCACTTGGCCACCTACGCCGCCCGCGCCGCAGCATAGTGGAGCATTTTAGTGAGCCCTTTCTCAACGAGATATGACGTCGTCATTTCGGGCGCGCGTTGTGCAGGAGCAGCCACGGCGCTCCTGCTTGCGAGGGCCGGAGCAAAGGTGCTGGTGGTCGACCGGCAGGCGCGCGGCGCGGATACTATGTCGACGCACGCGCTGATGCGAGTAGGCGTGATGCAGCTCCATCATTGGGGTCTCATGCCGGCACTCGCCTCGATGGACACTCCGAAGATTACGGGCACGACCTTCCACTACGGTCCGGAAAGCGTCAGGGTCACCATCAAGGCGGAGCACGGCGTCGACTACCTCTGTGCCCCACGCCGTACCATCATCGACTGCATTCTCGTGGCCTGCCCCTCGGAGCGGTTCCAAGTTCTAAGTTAGAATCCGACCGCGATCGGCCAGTGTCTGATCTGGCCGAAGCGGAGCGTAGGGCAGAGCAGATGCTGGCGGCAAGATCGTTTCGGGCGCCGGCGGTCGACAGCCGAGCGATGAGTGCGGTCTGACGGCATTGTAATGGCGTCGCCAGTTCTCGATCAGCACCTGGGCTTCCCGCAGCGTGGTGAAGATCTCGCCGTTGAGCAGCTCGTCCCTGAGCTTCGAATTCAGGCTCTCGCAATAGCCGTTCTCCCAAGGACTGCCCGGCTCGATGTAGAGCGTCTTCACGCCGATCCGGCCCAGCCAGTCGCGCACCGCAATGGCGGTGAACTCCGGGCCATTGTCGGAACGAATGTGCTGTGGAGGGCCGTGAGCGACGAACAGATCAGACAGACACTGGAGCACGTCGTCAGCTCTCAGCCGTCTGGCAACGACGATCGCCAGACATCGGCGTGTAAACTCGTCGAGCACGACCAGCATGCGGAAGGCGCGGCCATCCTGGGTGCGGTCCTGGACGAAGTCATACGACCAGACGTGGTTCGGCCGCTCAGGTCTCAGACGCACGCACGATCCGTCATTGAGCCACAGGCGGCCCCGCTTCGGTTGTTTTGTCGGCACTTTCAGCCCTTCCCGGCGCCAGATGCGATACACGCGTTTGACGTTCACCCG
>JAEYYQ010000351.1 GCA_023428365.1 Pseudomonadota bacterium
CAGTATGCCCTGGCGAATGACCGCGTGCCTCAATCGCCGTGATGCTGTCGCAAGGGGAAAAGCCATCCCCGAACGGCGTGCATCGTTGGCGGAACCGTTTGAGCCGTTCGGTTCTGTCGAACAGTGAAATTTCCTCCTTGGGAACAAATAGCGTCTCCAGATTTGGAAATGCCTCGGCGCCGTCGGGCATAACCAGTCCATTGACGTGGTCGTTGTGAGCATGTGTGAAGGCCACTGTGCGGATCTGATCCCGCGCGATGTCTGCTTCGGCAAGCGCCTCGTGCAGTAAGCCCATCGTTGGGAACCATGCGTCCCCTGCACCCGTATCGATCAAGATGTGCCGGCCTTGCTCGATGAGGAGGAAGGCATTGACCGACAGTCGCAGCTGACCGTCGAACAGTGGAATTTGGTTGGGCAGATCAGCGTCAAACGGACGATTGTCCTGCTGGCGCAACCGGCTTGGCGGCATGTCGACATAGCCGTCACGCAGAGCCACGATGGTCAGCCGGCCCATTTCATACCTGGCAAAGTTGGTTCCGGACTTAATCAGCTTCATCGGATCGTCCTACGTGAGTGCTTGATCGGTATCCATGAGCCTGGCGGCGGTGGCTGATACCGGTCGGCGCAGCGGTGCATCCTGCGCCGCGTGGGCCGCCACCTAGGAAGTGGCTGTTCAATGTTTCATCTTTTTCAGCTTCTGGCGCCAGTGCCTGGAAGGTTCTCATTGCACGGTCATTGGCTGTTGACATTTCGATCGCGCAAATATTCTATTATCCGGCAAATATTGCCGAGATGAAAATTCCGCCTGTTGCAGTGCGTGAGGAAAGAACGACTTATCTTGAGCAAGCGTGAACAGGGCGCACCGCGGAGGCCGCGGGCGCAGAAGTCAGAGACGCTCGGTCCGCGCGTGCGCCGTCTTCGGCGTGACGCTGGACTCACGTTGAAGGAATTGGGTGCGAGAACTGGTCTCGCCTTTTCGACGATAGCAAAGGTTGAGACCTCACAGATATCACCAACCTACGAGAACATTATTCGTCTGGCGAATGGCCTCGGTGTTGACGTCACGGAGCTGTTTGCTTCTCCGACCCAGGAGATGGTCTCGGGCCGACGAACGTGGACACGCGCAGGTGAAGGGGCGAGGCATTCCTCGCCCGAGTACGATTATCAGATGCTGTGTGCTGATATCGCGAATAAGAAATTCATCCCATTGGTCGCAACGATCCGTGCGCGCAGTCTTGCTGAGTTTCCACGTTTGCCTCGGCATCAGGGTGAAGAGTTCATTTTCGTGCTCAAGGGAAGCATTGAGGTCTTCACGGAGCTCTACGAGCCACTCCGCTTGGAACCCGGTGACAGTTGCTACTTCGACAGCACGATGGGCCATGCCTGTGTTTCGGGGAGCGAGGAAGACGCTGTTGTGCTTTGGGTCTGCTCGACTGCGTTGGTGGGCGCAATCGGGGCTAAGCACGCGATAACGGCGACCTCAACTCGCGCAACAAGAAATCCGTCCAAGGTCGAAACCGAGGACGAGATGGATTCAAGTATTTCCGTCGCTCAGCAAGGAAGGAAATGTGCATGACTGATCATGGTCGGAGCCACTCGCGTGGCGTACGTTGGACTCGCCGAATGGCAATGTCGCTGGTTGCGGCTTCAGTATTTGCTGCCCCGTCATTTGCTCAGGATGCCGCCAAGGACTACCCGAACCGGAGAGTCACGATCATCGTTCCCTATGGCGCGGGTTCTACCAATGACATCTTTGGACGCCTCATAGCGGAAGGACTAAGCGCAGAGCTTGGCCAGCCGGTCATCGTCGAGAATAAGCCCGGCGCAGGTGGAACGGTCGGCATTGGTCAAGTTGTTCGCGGCGAAGCGGATGGCTATACGCTCGCCGTGATTTCCACGAGTTCTGTCGCGCTCAATCGCGCTCTTTACTCCAATCTGACTTACGATCCCGCAAAGGATCTCACGCCGATCAGCATTCCCAGCACCACACCAAATGCCCTGATTGTATCCGCCGACCAGAACCTCAATACACTCGAAGATCTCGTCACGAAGGCGAAGACTTTGAACCCCCCGCGCTACAACTCTGCTGGCAGCGGGACCTCTCAGCATCTGTCGGCCGTTTTGTTGTCGCAGGTGGCAGGTTTGAATGCCGAACATGTGCCTTACCGTGGCCAGGAGGGGATCACGGGCATGATTGGTGGTCAGACGCTGTTCGGCTTTGCATCCGTTCCGTCTGTGGTCGGTCTTGTTCGTGGCGGAAAGCTGAAAATGCTCGCGATGACCGGCGAGCGGCCGTCATCCACGTTCCCTGAAATTCCAACGTTCGTTTCCAAGGGCTATCCGCAGTTTGCATACGGCGAAATCTGGTACGGAATCGCAGCGCCGAGTGGAGTACCCGATGCAATCAAGGAAAAGTTGGGCGCCGCACTAACGAAGGCCGTCGAAGGAGCAGACATCAAGGATCGTCTGGCGAAGGCTGGTTTTGATCCTGTGCCGGCGATGTCGAAGGATGAGCGCGCACAGTTCATCGATCGCCAGGTCAAGTTCTGGGGCGATCTGGTTCGTGATTCGGGGGCCAAGGCCGACTGATTTCACGACGATCACTTGATGTACCAAGCGGGCAGTGTCTCCGAATGACCGTAGACTTTCAAAAATTGCATGATGACGCCGTCATTATTGACGGGACCTGCCCTCTTCTCAGGAAGCCTGCTTTTATCGACTGGTTCAAGGACGGCGGATACACCGCCGTGGCGCCAACCGTCGGTCTTGGTTGCGACGCTGCTGGTGCCATTCGTGAACTTGGCGGGTGGCACCGGTTGATTGGCAGTCGGGACGATCTGCTCCTTGTGCGTAACGGCAGTGATATCGATCGTGCCAAGGCGGAAGGGCGTCTCGGAATTATTTTTCATTTCCAAGGCACATCACCGATCGAAAACGATCTGCGATGCCTTGATGCCTACAAAGCGCTCGGTGTCAGCATGGTGATGCTGACGTACAATCAAAAAAATCTGGTTGGCGACGGCTGCGAGGAGCGTACGGATGCGGGCCTCAGCAATTTCGGCGTCGATTTGATCAAGCGTCTGAACGAACTGAAAATCGTCGTCGATTGCTCGCATACCGGTCGTCAGACAACTTTGGAAGCTATCGAGTTGTCATCGGCACCGGTTGTGTTTTCTCATTCCAATCCGCGTGCCGTACACGCATCGAAGAGGAATATCGACGACGAACAGATCAAAGCCGTTGCTCAATCCGGCGGTCTAGTCGGCATCAATGGATTTCCAAGTTATGTCTCCAATGCACGTAAGCCGACATTGGACGATTTCATTCGTCATATCGAATACGTCATTGATCTGGCCGGCATTGATCATGTGGGCTTAGGCGTGGATTACTTCACTCATCAGGTGGGCGTTGCGACCGATGCGGAGGCGCAAACTTACTATGACGACTCCGTGCGCGTTGGCCGATGGCGCCCCGATACCTATCCTCCTCCTCCCTATCACTATCCGCAGGGGATGGAGACGCCGCGGAGTATCAATAGCCTGACGGAGGCGCTGCTTGGAAAGGGCTATTCATCAACTGACGTTCTGAAAATTCTCGGCGGCAACTGGCGTCGAATATTCGGTGCGGTGTTGGGAGAATAGGGCGAGGGTAAGCCTGGCTTGTAAGGCAGGGGTGGAGCAATGAAGCAGTGCTGAGGGTGCGAAGCGCCAGAGATTTCTGGGCCGGGATCATTTACATCATAATTGGCGCTGGTGCGTTGTTCATGGCGCAACGCTATGCGCTCGGCACGCTGCAGCGCATGGGGCCTGGCTATTTCCCTACGATCCTTGGCGGCCTGATGCTGCTGTTCGGCGTGATCTCGCTCGTCCGCTCATTTGCCGTAACGGGACCGCTCGTCGCGCCAATTGCGTGGAAAGCCCTGGTTCTCGTGATCGGGTCGTCAGCTCTTTTCGCACTGCTTCTGCCGCGCGCTGGCCTCGTCATTGCCTCCGTGCTGACTGGCCTGATGTCGGCTGCGGCAAGCCGCTGGTTTGCGTTCGATATCAGAGCACTTGCAGGATTGTTGGTGCTGGCCGCGGCGTGTGCGCTGGTGTTCGTGACGACGCTTCAGGTGCCGATGCCAATTTGGGGGCGCTGGTTTGGATACTAAGTCCGGCACGTTGAGTAAGATGCAGTCATGGACGTGATCTCCAATTTGTTGCTGGGTCTTGATACCGCGGCAACGATGACCAATTTGCTGGCGTGCTTTCTGGGCGTTTTCCTCGGTACGGCTATTGGTGTGTTGCCTGGGCTGGGCCCCGTTGCGACGATCTCAATTCTGCTGCCAATCACTTTCGGATTTCCGCCAGTAGCCTCGCTGATCATGCTGGCCGGCATCTATTACGGTGCGCAATATGGTGGTTCGACCACCGCGATTCTTGTGAATTTGCCGGGTGAGCCTTCGGCAGTCGTGACGGCTTTGGAAGGTTACAAGCTCGCTCGCAAAGGTCGGGCGAGCCAGACACTGGCTGTCGCCGCGATCGGCTCGTTCATCGCCGGAACAATCGCAACGCTCGCGATTGCGTTGTTTTCACCGCCCCTCGCGGAACTCGCGATCCATTTCGGTCCGGCTGAATATTTTTCGTTGATGATGCTGGGTCTCGTGGCCTCCATCGTTCTTGCCGAAGGCTCTCTGTTGCACGCTTTGGCAATGATCGTGCTCGGCCTCCTGTTCGGGATCGTGGGGACCGACGTTAATTCCGGCGCGATCCGCATGACACTCGGTTTGCCTGAGCTGTCGGATGGTTTGAACTTCGTCGTCATTGCGATGGGCATCTTTGGTCTGGCGGAGATCGTCGCCAACCTGCAGGATGAAAAACGTCGAGCCGTGGTGACAACGAGCCTGCGTGGAATCCTGCCCACGTGGGCGGATTGGAAGCGCATCACTGCCCCGATCCTCCGTGGTACCGCGCTCGGCTCTGTTCTTGGCATTCTGCCTGGCGGCGGCGCGATGCTGGCGTCTTTCGTGAGTTACTCCGTGGAGAAGAAAGTATCGTCTCATCGAGACGAGTTCGGCCAAGGCGCAATAGAAGGCGTTGCAGGGCCAGAATCGGCCAACAACGCCGCAGCGCAGACCTCCTTCATTCCGATGCTTACGCTGGGGATTCCATCAAATCCGGTAATGGCTCTCATGATCGGTGCATTGATCATTCAGGGCATCCAACCCGGGCCAATGGTCATGACAGAGCAGCCGGCACTGTTTTGGGGTGTCATCGTCTCGATGTGGATCGGCAACCTCTTCCTGCTGGGTCTGAACCTCCCGCTAGTCGGTCTGTGGGCGAGAATGATCTCGATCCCTTATCACTTTCTATACCCGGCAATCATTCTGTTCTGCGTAATCGGCGCGTTCAGCCTCAATAATTCGGTCTTCGATATCTATGCCTTGTGCGTATTCGGCGTCTTCGGATATGTGCTGCGGATCATCGGCTGCGAGCCTGCCCCCATGCTGCTGGGGTTCGTCCTTGGCCCGATGATCGAAGAACACATGCGCCGCGCGCTTCTTTTGTCGAATGGTGATCCGTCGGTTTTCGTGACCAGCCCGTGGAGCGCCGCGATGTTGTTCATTGCTGCCGCGTTGCTTCTCGTGGTTCTGCTGCCGCAGGTGCGGCGCAACAGAACCGAGGCGTTCCGTGAAGAATAAGACTGGTCGCTTTGTGCCGATCAGATGATCTGAGGATACGACATGACCGCTTTCAAGTTTGGCACTTCGTTCCGCCCCCTCGTGATGGGGCGTCGACACATGGTGTCATCCGGCCACTACCTGGCAACTCAGGCTGCACTCAAGGTGCTTGATGCCGGCGGAAACGCTGTCGATGCCGGTGTCGCTGGTGGACTTACGCTCAACGTGGTCGAGCCGCAGATGTGCGTCTTCACCGGCGTCGCGCCGATTATGATCTATTCAGCGGAGGAACAGCGTCTTCTGACACTCGATGGACTTGGGACGTGGCCGGAACTGGCTGATCGCGAGGAGCTGGGACGCATCGGTAAGACCTGTGTGCCTGAGGGCATCCTCCAAACTGTAGTTCCAGGTGCGCCAGCGTCATGGCTGACCGCACTTGAGCGCTTCGGCACGATGAGTTTTGAGGACGTGGCCCAGGCCGCGGTTGAATACGCCCGCAATGGGTTCGTGACCGATCCCATGATGTCGTTGACCATCAAGAACAAGATCGCGGATTTTCCGGCGGGAACGGAGGCCGGGAAGATTTTCTGCCCAGGTGGCAAGCCGCCCGAAGTCGGTGACGTATTTGTTCAATCCGATCTCGCGCGTACCTTCCAGTATCTCATCGACGAGGAGCGCGCTGCGCGCAAGCACGGTCGCGAGCGCGGCATAGCCGCAGCTCGGGACGCGGTTTACAAGGGTGATCTGGCCAAGATTTTTGTCGACTACCATAAGAATAACGGTGGTCTGCTGCGCGAAAACGATCTGGCGAACTACCAGACAACGATCGATGCGCCGGTTTCAATCAATTTCCGGGGCGTTGATGTCTATTCTTGCGGGCCTTGGTGTCAGGGACCAATGCTCCTGCAGATCCTGCGCATTTGTGATGCGATGAAGCTGGATCAGTACGGCCACAACAGTGCCGCCTATCTGCATGGGTTGATCGAGGCCATCAAGCTGGTTGCAGCAGATCGTGAGGCTTACTACGGCGATCCGAAATTCGTTTCTGTTCCCATCGAGACGCTTTTGTCGGCTGCCTACGCGCAGACCCGGGCATCGCAAATCAATCCGGACAAAGCGTTCCCCGCCATGCCTTCCCCCGGCCATGCAACTCAGGATGCTCGGACATCGACTGCAAAACCACTATCCGTAATCGATGCGCCGCTGGACACGTCGTACGTCTCGGTCGTCGATCGGCATGGCAATGCCTTTTCGGCGACACCCAGTGACGGCGTTATGCGCAAGTGTCCGATCATACCGGGCACAGGCCTGCCGCTATCGCCGCGTGGTATTCAATCACGGATCGAGGCGGATCATCCCTCGTCCATCGCTCCGGGCAAGCGACCGCGTTTGACGCCTAACCCTGCGATCGCAATCAAGGACGGCGAGTTTGTCATGCCGTTCGGAACGCCGGGTGGCGATCTCCAGGTGCAGGCGATGAGCCAAGTGTTCATGAACATGGTCGCGTTCGGTATGGACGCGCAGTGTGCCGTCGAGCAAGCGCGCGTCTATTCCTACAGCTATCCGGATTCCTTCGCACCGCACGCCTATTATCCCGGCTTGCTGAAGTACGAGGAGGGCATCGCGAGTGAAGTCCTGGGCGACCTGGCTACGCGAGGGCATGAGGTAACGCCGTGGCCGACTGGCGAATGGTCGAGAACCGGTGTCTGCATCACCATTGACGATCGTCGCCGCGGCATCAAACTTGGCGCTGCCGACAGCCGGCGGATGTCATATGCGCTCGGCAACTGAGACGGTGTGACTGAGGCGGCGGCGCACGATTGCGATTGCAGCATCTTCAGGTTTTGCTGCAACGCTGAAAGTTAGCGGAAAGGGCTCGCCACTTGGGACGGCAGTCGAAGGTGAATTTGATAACCCGGCACATTAATGCCCGTTGGGTATCAATTCCCGGCTCAACGGATAATTGCCGATAACCATGAGCGCACCTAAACTGCCTTCTTCCAGCAAGGGTCGCCCAACCTTCTGATGCGAGTGGACGACATCTAGCAGGCGGCGGGTCAGACAAGAAAAGCCGACACGCACGCTTCAAAGGGTCCAGGACAATCGATGATCGTTCAGGCAATTCTCTATCGCGTACTCTACGCGCTGCCGATTCTGATCGGTGTGACGGTGATTTGCTTCGCGCTGATTTACCTGGGGCCTGTAGATCCCATCACTGCGATCACGCCCGATGACGCGACCCCCGAACAGATCGCGATGATCCGCCAAGCCTACGGCTTCGATCGCCCGCTGCCGATCCAATACCTGAGCTGGCTGGGGCAGGTCCTCACGGGAGATCTGGGAGTTTCGTTGCAGACGCGGCAGCCGGTTGTGGAACTGCTGTTTCCCGCGCTGGCCAACACAATGATGCTGGCCCTGTTCGCGACCGTGTTGAGCTTTGTGGTTGCATTTCTGCTGGGCACCATCGCTGCCGTATATTACGGGCGCTGGCCGGATCGCGTGCTGAGCAGCTTTGCGGCGGTCTGCGTCAGCGTGCCGAATTACTGGTTCGCGATTGTGCTGGTGGCAATCTTTTCGGTCGAACTGAATTGGTTGCCCGCAATGGGTATCGGTCCCGGCGGTTCTCGCAATTGGGCGTGGGATGCACAGCATCTGCGTCATCTGATCCTTCCGGTTATCGCGATCTCGATGATCCCGATCGGTGTGATCTCGCGCACCGTACGTGCTGCAATTCTCGAAACGCTCAGCCAGGAATTCGTCGAGGCGCTGCGTGCTCGCGGACTTCCCGGTTGGTGGATCATGTGTCACGTGCTGCGCAACGCGGCGCCGACGATCCTCGCGGTTGCCGGACTGCAGTTTG
>JAEYYQ010000422.1 GCA_023428365.1 Pseudomonadota bacterium
TTGGCAGCCACTGTCCGACCCGCGGCTGAATGGGAGCTTGCAAGCCTCCTCGTCAATGCCGCCGAACGCAACAAGCCGATCGAGATCGCCGGAGCAGGCACCAAGCGTGGTGTCGGCCGGTCGATACAGGCGGCGCTGACCATTTCCACGACCGGCATGAATGGCGTCACGCTGTACGAGCCGACTGAACTGGTCATGTCGGCATTGGCCGGCACGCCCGTCGCCAAGGTCGAGGCCGAACTTGCGGCGCGCGGCCAGATGCTGCCATTCGAACCCATCGATCTCGGACCGGCGATGGGCGGCGCTGCGGATCGGGGCACGATCGGCGCCGTATTCGCGACCAACCTGTCCGGCTCCCGGCGCGTGGCGACGGGCGCAGCGCGCGATCATCTTCTCGGTGTACGCGCCATCAATGGCCGCGGCGAAGTATTCAAGTCCGGCGGCCGTGTGCTGAAAAATGTGACCGGCTATGACGTCGCGCGCGGGCTGGCCGGAAGCTGGGGGACGCTGGCGGTGATGACTGAAGTCACCTTCAAGGTGACGCCGCGACCGGAGCGGACGGCGACGCTGCTGCTCTCCGGATTGACCGACGAACTCGCGTCGGAGGTCATGTGTCAGGCGATGGGTACGCCCTATGAGATCAGCGGCGCGGTTCATCTGCCTGCAGGAATGTCCGCGCGGCTCGAAACCGCCGGCCTTGCGGAGAGCAGCAAGGCGATCACCGCACTCAGAATTGAAAACCTCGCCAGCTTCGTGGACTATCGCTGCACCAAGCTCAGCGCGCATCTCGCGCCGTATGGCAAGGCGCGCATTTTGGATGATGCACAGTCGCTGGCATTCTGGGCCGAACTCAAACGACTGTCCGTTATCAAGTATGGCACGCAGCCGTTATGGCGCTTGTCGACGGCGCCGACGGCAGGTCCGAAGGTGGTGTCCGCCATCAGCCGTTATATGCCTGTCGAGGCGTTTTACGACTGGTCGGGCGGATTGATCTGGCTGGAAGTTCCCGAGTCGGCGGATGCTGGGGCGACGGATATCCGTCGCGTGATTGCGCAATACGGTGGCCACGCCACGCTGATCCGTGCTGATGCCAGCGTGCGGGCCGCGGTGGAAGTGTTCCAGCCCCTCGAACCCGGCATCGACCGCCTGTCGCGCAAACTCAAGGCGAGCTTCGATCCGACAGGTATATTGAATCCCGGCCGCATGTACGCGGCTGCATAACGACAGAATACCCGGCCCTTGGAAGGGCGACGAGGAACGATGCAGACCAATTTCACACCGCAACAGCTTGAGGATCCGCGGCTCTCCGAGGTCGACAAGATCCTGCGCCGCTGCGTGCATTGCGGACTGTGTACGGCGGTTTGCTCGACATACGTGATGCTTGGCGATGAGCGCGATTCTCCGCGCGGGCGCATCTACATGATGAAGGACATGTTCGAGACCGGCAGCGATGCCAGTCCCGAGATCAAGCATCATATCGATCGCTGTCTGTCCTGCCTGTCGTGCATGACCACCTGCCCGGGCGGTGTCGACTATATGCATCTGGTCGATCACGCACGCGTGCACATCGAGGAGACCGGGCAGCGGTCACTGAAAGAACGGATGCTGCGCAAGCTGCTGGCGGAGATCGTGCCGTATCCGCGCCGGTTTCGGGCAGCGCTCCGAGCTGCGCCATTGGGGATGCCATTCGCGGGACTGATGCGCCGGTTCGGTTTGAAGGAGCTGGCGGCGATGCTGGAATTGGCTCCCAAGCAGGCGGCCGGTTCGGCGAAATACAGTGGGCCCGGCACGGCGGCAACGTTGGCCGAGCGCAAGGGCCGCGTTATCATGCTGGCGGGGTGCGCGCAGCAGGTTCTGCGTCCGGAGATCAACGATGCCACCATCCGGTTGCTGGCACGTCGCGGAGTTGATGTCGAGGTGGCCGCCGGGGCAGGCTGCTGCGGTGCGCTCGTGCATCACATGGGCAAGGAGCAGGAGGCGATCGAGTTCGCCAAGCGCAACGTCGATGCCTGGTCGAAGGTGATGAACCGCGAGAAGGTCGACGCCATCATCATCAATGCGTCGGGCTGCGGCACGACCGTGAAGGACTACGGCCATATGCTGGCGCGGGTTGATGGCTATGCCGATCGCGCGCGCAGGATTGCGGACCTCACCAAGGACGTGACCGAGTTCCTGTCGGAAAATGATCTTGGGCCGCCGAAGCGGTGGTCGTCGCTGCGTGTGGCCTATCACTCAGCCTGTTCGATGCAGCACGGCCAGCGCATCACCGAGGAACCGAAGCAGCTTCTGCGCGATGCCGGTTTTACGGTGATGGACGTGCCGGAAGGACATATCTGCTGCGGTTCGGCCGGCACTTACAACATCCTGCAGCCCGATCTCGCGCGTGATCTGCGCGACCGGAAAGTGAAGAATATCAAGTCAGTGAAGCCTGACATCGTCGCGGCCGGCAATATCGGCTGTATCTCGCAGCTTGGCCCCGGCATGGACGTGCCGATCGTACACACGATCGAACTGCTCGACTGGGCCTATGGCGGTCCGGTTCCTCCCGGCCTGGAGGGCTACGAGAAATTCGTCAGCGACGTGCCCGAGCCCGATAAGCCACAACGATCCGTTCAGGATTTCCTGCGCGTTTAAGGCACAACGCATCACCTCAACGGGAGTTCTAGGATGGCGCTGACGTTGCGCGGGCGCCAGGGACGAGAACCCGTGACGATTGAGATTCCCGATTTCTGTCTGCTGGCTGTCCTCGGTCCGAGCCCGGCCGAGGAGACTGCTTTTGTCCAGCGCCACTTCGCGGCCGATGACCCGGTCACAGCCGGACGCGAGGGTTGGCACGACGCCGTGGCCGAGCGACTGGCGGCGCGCAAACTGACCGTCGTCGAGACAAAGGCTGTGCTGCCGCATCGTCCGAGTGAATTGCTCGGACTTGCGAAGCACAACCATGCGCAGTCTGTAGCGATCCTGTTTGTCACCGACAAGTCGCGGTCGGTGCGGGAGATCAAGCGGAAGCTGGAAATGAACGGATTCCGGACCGTGTATCTCGTGCGCGACCGTGACGAAGCGGAACTCAATATCACGCGGACACCGCTGGCCGTGGATCGGCGTACGGAGCGTGGTCCATTCGACATCATCGGCGATGTGCATGGATGCGCGGACGAGCTTGAACTGCTCCTCGGCAAGCTTGGATATGGCGTGCGGATCGAGGGCAGCGGTGAGCAGCGCCGCGCCGAAGTGACCGCGCCACAAGGGCGGCGAGCGATATTCGTCGGCGATTTCGTGGATCGCGGTCCGCGCTCCCCGGATGTCATGCGCATTGTCATGGCCATGCATGCTGCGGGTATCGGGCTAAGCGTTCCCGGAAATCATGATGCCAAGTTCCTGCGCTGGTTGCAGGGGCGTAACGTGACGCTGAACCATGGCTTGGAGCGAACAGCCGAGCAGTTCTCCTCCGAAGGTCCGCAATTTCGCGCTGCGGTGAGTGACTTCATTGCTGGTCTGCGCAGCCACATGTGGCTGGACGAGGGACGCCTCGTGGTCGCGCACGCGGGCATTCCGGAGGATATGATCGGTCGTGAGACCGGAGCGGTGCGTGAGTTCTGTCTCTACGGCGATACGGACGGTGCCAAGGACGAAGCCGGGCTGGCACTCAGGTATCACTGGGCTGCCCGTTATCGCGGTTCAGTGTCAGTCGTTTACGGCCATACCCCTGTGCTGGAGGCGGGCTGGGTCAACAATACGCTGTGCATCGATACGGGATGCTGCTTCGGTGGCGCGCTGACGGCGCTGAGATGGCCGGAGCGTGAGATCGTTTCGGTTGCGGCGGTTCAGGAGTACGCCCGGCGTGGCCGGCCGTTCGGCCACCCTCCGTCGCGGCCACGAGAAAGTGATGCGCAGACGGATTGACAGTCTCGTTGAAGCGCGGTGAGGGTCCGGCGTTAATAACAATGCTGGGGGTTCATGAGATGACCGCACTCCAAGATCTGTTCGCGCTGGTTGGGCGCATTCTTCTGGTTGGGTTGTTCCTGGTCGGTGGCTGGGGCAAGGTCAATGGCCTGGAAGGCACCGGCAAGTACATTGCATCCAAGGGGTTGCCGTCACCGGAATTGCTGGCGATGGGCGCCGCGGCGCTGGAGCTGATTGCTCCGATCCTCATCATCATTGGTTTCCAGACGCGGGTTGCTGCGTTCGCACTCGCTGCCTTCACGCTGGCCGCTAGTCTGATCTTCCACAACTATTGGGCGATTGCCGATGCCGCTCAGGCGTCGCAGCAATATCTGATGTTCTCGAAGAACATGGCGATTCTCGGTGGCCTGCTCCTGCTTATGGCCTACGGCCCGGGGCGGTTCAGCATCGATGGCCGCAGCAAGGCGATCTGAAGGGGTTTCCGGCGGAGGACGTGCCCACCGGGATCTTTGTTGATCCAGCAACTAACTGACGTTCAGCGCGGGCAGGCACAACCTGCCCGTGACTCTTTCGCTGATCCCTGCCGTTCCTGGCTTTGCCCTGGCCGTCCGGTTCGTTATAAGGCGCGCAACACGAACCGCTTTCCGGCCCGCAAGGCTCAGACACATCATGGCAAAACCGCAGAAGGATCAGCGGCCCGAGGCAGCCTTGCCGAAGGGCTTTCGCGACATCGAGGCGGGCGAGATCCGGGCCACGGCGGACATGCTGGGCCGCATCCGCACGGTCTACGAGACCTATGGCTTCGAGCCGCTGGAGACGCCGGCGATCGAATACACGGAAGCGCTCGGTAAGTTTCTGCCTGACCTCGACCGTCCGAATGAGGGCGTGTTCTCGTTCACCGATGAGGACGATCGCTGGCTGTCGCTGCGCTATGACCTGACGGCGCCACTCGCCCGCTACGTCGCTGCCAACTTCGACAGGCTGCCGAAACCGTTTCGCCGCTATGCCTTTGGGCCGGTGTGGCGCAACGAGAAGCCGGGGCCGGGCCGTTTCCGCCAGTTCATGCAATTCGACGCCGATACGGTCGGCACCGAGAGTGTCGCAGCCGATGCCGAGATCTGCATGCTGGCGGCAGACACGATGGAAGCGCTGGGCTTCAAGCGCGGCGAGTATGTGATCAAGGTCAATAACCGCAAGGTGCTCGACGGAGTGATGGAAGCCGCGGGGCTCGGCGGTGACGAGAACGCGGTACGGCGGCTGATCGTGCTGCGTGCCATCGATAAGCTGGATCGCCTGGGAATTGAAGGCGTGCGGGCGCTGTTGGGCAAAGGCCGCAAGGATGAGAGCGGCGACTTCACCAAAGGCGCGGAGCTTGATGACGGACAAGCTGCGAAAGTCGTGGCTTACGTCAATGCCGGCATCGAAAGCTCGGGTGCTGAGGCAGTTGCGCGCTTGAAGACGCAGTTCAACGATACCGAGATCGGCAAGGCCGGCCTCGATGAACTCGATCAGATTGGGCGTCTCGTGGAAGCCGCTGGATACGGCAGCGATCGCATCCGTATTGACCCGTCCGTCGTCCGTGGTCTGGAGTACTACACTGGGCCGGTGTTCGAAGCTGAGCTGACCTTCGAAGTGAAGAACGATGACGGCCAGCCGGTGCGCTTCGGCTCGGTCGGCGGCGGCGGACGTTATGACGGTCTTGTCGAGCGGTTCCTTGGCAAGAAGGTTCCGGCGACCGGCTTCTCCATCGGCGTCTCGAGGTTGCAGGCCGCTTTGGCGACGCTTGGCCGTGGCGAGAGCGCCGCTGGCCGTGGACCAGTCGTCGTGCTTGTCATGGATCGGAACGAGTTGCCGCGCTATCAGCGTCTTGCTCAGCTGCTTCGGACTGCCGGCATCGCGGCTGAAATGTATCTCGGCACGTCCGGCATGAAAGCGCAGATGAAGTACGCGGATCGCCGTGGCGCTCCCTGCGTTGTGATCCAGGGCGGCGACGAGATTGCCAGCGGGGAAGTTCAGATCAAGGACCTGATCGAGGGCAGCCGTCTGTCTGCCACCATCAGTGATGCGAAGGAATGGCGCGAAGGACGGCCCGCCCAGTTCTCCGTACCCGAAGCCGAAATGGTGACCGCGGTGCGGGAAGTTCTCACCCGCCAGCGCACCTGAAGACGTT
>JAEYYQ010000440.1 GCA_023428365.1 Pseudomonadota bacterium
AACCCAGGGACCACGAATTTCAATGCCGCGCATTCTCGTCTTCAACGGAACACCGCTGGCTGGTGAGAACAATCTCGTTCAGGCGGGATGCAGGCCTTACGACACCCTCATTCGTGACTCGCTCAACCAGCATCTGCCAAATGGGCCGACGCTCGACTACTTCACGCTGCGTGTCGCCGACGGAGAGCATTTTCCGCAGGGCATGAGCGTTCGCGATTTCGACGGCGTGTGGATCTCGGGCTCGCCGCTCAACGCCTACAAGCTCGACCAGCCCTCGGTGCCTGAGCAGATTGAACTGGTTCGCGAGATTTGGGATGCCGGCATTCCTGCATTTGGCTCGTGCTGGGGATTGCAGGTGATGACCGTGGCGCTCGGCGGTACGGTGCATCTCAATCCGAACGGCCGCGAGATTGGTGTGGCGCGTCGGATATTTCCTACCGACGCCGGTCGCGATCACGCCATGGTCAAGGACAAGGTTCCGGCCTTCGACGCGCTGTGCACGCACGAGGATGAGGTCGCAACTCTTCCCACTTGTGCCACGGTGCTGGCATCCAACGTCGTCAGTCGTGTGCAGGCTGCTGTCATGAGCGAGGGCGAGCGCTGTTTCTGGGGCGTGCAGTATCACCCGGAATTCGAATTCTCGACCGTTGCGGCCATCATTGGAACACGCGCGACGCGACACTTGCGAGAAGGTTTGGCGCGCACGGAAGACGATGTCGCAGCCGTCGTGGCTGACTATCACGCCTTGAGTGCGGATCCAGCGCGTAAGGATCTGGCCTGGAAGTACGGAGTAGGGCCTGACGTTCTCGATCCTATCCAGCGCACGATGGAGTTCCGCAACTGGCTCGTCACGCAGGTGTTGCCGTTTACGGCGAAACGTTAGAGGCTCATTGCTGGCGAAGAATGGGTAGACCCTGGGTCCCGGATAAGGCTCCGGCTGCGCCTCCGCCTTTCCGGGATGACAGCATTATGCATTGTCATCCCGGCCGGAGCGCGCGGAGAGCCGGGACCCAGAGCCACTAGGACCTCGATCGTGAAGCGGATCGCCCGAGACGATTGGATGCCCAAACCCGCGGTTGTTCGTTACCTCGCTGAAATCGCGTCGACCTCGGCGATTTCGTCAGGTGTCAGCGCCCAGCTCGCGGCGGTCACGTTCTGCACGATCTGCTCCGGCTTGGTGGCGCCGGCGATGACGCTCGCGACGGTTGGTTTGGCCGCCAACCAGCTGAATGCCAGCTCCAAAATCGAGTGACCACGCTTCTCCGCAAAGTCGGTGAGCTTCTCGACGATGCCGAAATTTTCCTCGGTCAAATACTGATCCGCCCGCTGCTGCATGTTTGCCAGACGCGTCCCTGCAGGCGGAGCGGCGTTGCGCTTGTACTTGCCCGTGAGCAAACCGCAAGCGAGCGGGAAGTAGGGCAGCAGTCCCAGACCATTGGCCTGCATTGCCGGGATCAGGCTGGTCTCGTGCTGGCGGACGACGAGGCTGTATTCATCCTGGCATGAGATGAACGAAGCCAAGCCGTTGTGGCGCGACGTCCATAGCGCATCGACCACTTGCCATGCCGGCAGATTGGAGCAACCGACGTAGCGTACCTTGCCCTGATGCACGAGATCGTCGAGGGCGCGCAATGTTTCTTCGATCGGCGTGCGCGGATCAGGCTGATGGAGTTGATAGAGGTCGATCCAGTCCGTCTTGAGGCGCTTCAGGCTCGCCTCGACCGCCGACATGATATAGCGGCGCGAACCGCCCATCAGCTTGCGGTCCTGATCCATCGGCATGCCGAACTTGGTGGCGAGTACGATGTCCTTGCGCCGATCGCCGAGGATTTGCCCGAGCGTCGTCTCGGACCCGCCCGCGTTGCCATAGATGTCGGCGGTATCGAACAGCGTGATGCCGACATCCAGGGCCTTGTGTACGACAGCGCGCGAGGCTTCCAGATCGATACGGCCGCCGAAGTTGTTGCATCCGAGGCCGACGACGGAAACTTGCAGGCCCGACGGGCCGAGATTGCGCTGCTGCATGGGGAACGTCCTTTTAGAAGCCGTACAGTTTGGCTGCGTTTTCGACGAACATCTTATGCCGAACGCTCTCGTCGGGCACCCACTCCATCATGAGATCGAGTAGCCCGTTGTCGCTCGGGTATTGCTCGCGCCCTGGATGTGGCCAGTTCGAGGCCCACAACAGCCGCTCGGGCGCCGCCTTGGCGATGGCTTTTGCCAGCACCGTGACACCCGCATAGTCCGGAGGGCCGACCCAGGGTGCCTCATACGGCGCAGACAGCTTGATGTAGCAGTTGCCGCGATCCAGAAGCCGCAACAGCGATTTGAACGCGTCATGATCCGGCGTCACCGGCGACAGGAATTTGCCGATATGGTCGATCACGTAGTCGCCCTGGATGCGCTTGAGTTGCGCTTCGCGCTCGGGGAATTCGAGGCCGTCGAACTGCACGATCGGATGCCAGCCGAACGCGCGCACACGCGGGACCATCTCGTCCATCACATCCCATTTCAGATGTCCGGGAGCCTGGCACATGAAGCGGACGCCGCGGGCGCCGGCCTTGGTCAGCCGGTCGAGTTCGGC
>JAEYYQ010000528.1 GCA_023428365.1 Pseudomonadota bacterium
GGCTCCACGAAACGTGGTGTAGAGCCTTGCGATGTCGCTACTTCGAAAACGTCGTGCCGTACTGGTTGCGCAGTTCAGCCTTCTGAACCTTGCCCATCGCATTGCGCGGCAGGTCATCGGCCACAAAGATCCGCTTCGGAATTTTGAACTTCGCCAACCGCTCGCCGAGCGTTGCAAGGATCTCCGACTCCGACGGAGGCGTTTGTCCGGGCAACGGCGTGAGAATTGCCACGACGCCTTCGCCGAAATCGGGATGCGGAATGCCGACGACGGCGGATTCGTTCACGCCCGGCAGTGCGTTCAACTCTTCCTCGATCTCCTTCGGATAGACGTTGAAGCCACCCGAAATGATGAGATCCTTTGCGCGACCCACGATCGTCACACGACCGTCGGCGGCTTTGGTCGCGAGATCGCCGCTGATGAAATAGCCATCGCTGCGGAAATCTTCGCGGGTCTTTTCCGGATTGCGCCAGTAGCCCTTGAAGACGTTGGGGCCTTTGATCTCGAGAACACCAACCTCGCCTGCGGCGACGGCATTGCCCTCCTGCGTTGCGATGCGCACCGAAATGTCCGGTAGCGGATAGCCGACAGTGCCCGCGATCCGCTCACCATCATGATACGGGTTAGAGGTGATCATTCCGGCTTCGGTCATGCCGTAGCGTTCGAGGATCTTGAACCCGGTGCGTGCTTCGAAATCGACATGAGTTTCGGCGAGCAGCGGCGCGGAACCGGAGACGACGAGGCGCAGTTTCGAGCAATGATCCTTGCCGAATGCCGGGTGTCCGAGCAGCCGCGTGTAGAACGTCGGCACACCCATCATGACGCTGGCTTCCGGCAGCAGACGCATGACGGGTTCGAGATCGAACTTCGGCAGCCAGATGATCCGTGATTGATTAAGGAATGCGGTGTTCAGCGCCACAAACAGTCCGTGCACGTGGAAAATCGGCAGCGCGTGAAGCAGCACATCACCGGGGACGAAGCCCCAATAGGCATGCAGCACTTCAGCGTTGGAGGACAGGTTGCGATGCGTGATCATCGCGCCCTTCGACCGGCCTGTGGTTCCGGACGTATAGATCAGCGCTGCCAAGTTGTCGGGATCGCGCGCGACGGTGATATGCTCGGCGCTCTGATTGTTCGCCAGATCGACCAGCGAACCGGTGCCATCGGCATCGATGGTGGCGACGGCAGGAACCTTGTATTTCGAGGCGATTGGCTGGATGCGTTCGAGCTTGTCGCCGCCGATCACGATCAGTGCGGGCTCGGCATCGCCGATGAAGTAATCCAGTTCGGCGGAGGTGTAGGCCGTATTCAGCGGATTGAACACCGCGCCAGTCTTGAGGGTCGCCAGATACAGCAGAACGTTAGGCAGCGACTTCTCGACCTGAACCAGCACACGGTCGCCGGGCTTGATGCCGAGGGCAACCAGCGCATTGGCCATGCGCGCCACCTGATCGGCCAGGCTGGCATAGGAGACATCGCCAGCGCCTGGCATGGAAAAGGCAATTGCGGATCCCGCATCGCGGAAGCGCTTTTCGAAGGCTGCGTAAAGATTTCCGTCGATTGGCATCGGATCTCGATCTGCAATTTGGGATCTGAATGGCTGCCTTGTCGTGGCCGCCGGATAAAACGTCTTTTAGCTGGCCAAGGCAAGTCTGCGTTGTGTTGCGCTGCCACTGACGCTGCCTACCGCATGCCACAGGGGTATGTTAACTGGTCGTGATCAATCGGAGTTGTGGCGGGGATTCAGCACATGTTCCGGACAGTCGTAAGCGGCCGGATGGCTACGGTGGCATGCAGTGCGCTCTTCGGGGCGGCACAGAACGCACGCGCTGACGCGCTGGTGATCGCCACGAAAGCGCAGGGCATCCGGTCAGGCGTCATTTTGTCGGATGACCGGGTTCTCGAACTATCGGCGGGCGAGACCGTCACGGTGCTTATGGTCGATGGCCGGACACGGACGATCGCAGGGCCGTTCATGCAGCCGATCGCCAGCTTTTCCAAGGGGCGTCCCGCAGACGACACGTTATGGAAATCAGTGGTTGCCAGTCTTCAGAAATCGACCGCCAAGAACCGAGTTGGCATCGCCAGAGCCCGAGAGCCGATGGGTGGAAGCGGCGCACGCGCCGCGCGCAAATATGCGAAAGCGCCGTCACCGGATGCCGGTCCTGGGCCTGCGAGCGCGATCGACAGGGCTTCGGCGAGCATCCCTTTCTCCTGGCTGCACGTTCCGATCGATGCCGAGGGTGACTATTGCATTCAGAAGGGCAACGGTCTGGTTCTGTCGCGCGGTGCATCTGCTGTCGCGCAGCCGGCAACCGTGATCGACGTCAGGGCGGGTACGCGGGCTCAAGTGATCTTTGCTGCCGGCAATATGACGACAGCTTGGCCAAACATGATCCGTGTCACGACAGGGCCTTACGCGCTCCAGATACCTCAGAGCCAGCCACGTCAGATCCGCCTCAGGGTCATCGACCCGTTGCCACAGGCCGATGAGACGCTGCGCCTGCTGCACAGCCAGAGATGCCAGTCGCAGATCGATGCGTGGTTGCGTGGCGTTGCTACTGCCAATCGTTGAGTTCGCCGTTATCAGCTGACCTTGCCGGCTTCCGCCGGTTGCATCGCTTGCGTGTCATCGGTGCTGCCTTCGCTGCGCGGGTCGAGTTCAAAGACGCTGGGCGTCGTTCCGGGCACGGCGACGAACACTTCTTTGTTCTCAGTAGGCAGCTTGGGACGAAGCTGGGCGCGAAGCAGCATCACCGCCAGGATCAGGACATGCGCCACGGCTGAGTAAAGGAACAGGCCGCCATGTCCGGCCGTGCTCATGGCAGCGGCGGCGAGCAGCGGGCCGATCACGGCGCCGATCGAGAAGGTCAGCAGCAAGCCGCTAGATACCTCGACCGCTCGCTTCTTCTTTACGAGATCATTCGCATGTGCAACGCAAACGTTATAGATCGGAAACGTGCTGGCGCCGTAGAGCACGGCGATGGGAATGATTGCTGCCGGGCTGCTTGTGCTGAGAATGTAAAGGCCAATTCCCGCCGCAGCGGCCGTCAGGCTCAGTACGATCAGCAGGGGCCGACGTCCAACACGATCGGAGAGATAACCGGCTGGCCACTGGCTCGCCGCGCCGCCCAGCACGGCCGCCGTCATGAACATCGCGACTTCCGCCAGTGAGAAGCCCGCACTGCGCCCGTAGAGCGGCCCCAAGGTCCAGAAGCCGCTATTGGCCAGTCCGACGCAAAAACAGCCGATGAGCGCGGCGGGCGATACGTTGAACAGCCAGACCAATCGCAGTTTGGCCGTTTTGGGCGGCACTGGCGCGTGCGTCTTGGTCACTGCCACGGGGACCGCCGCGAGTGAATAGAGGATGGCAACCAGCGAGAATAGTTCGAACCCCTTGGGCGAGGGGAGAGCCATCATCTGCATGCCGAGCGTGACGACGGTGAGATTGATAACCGTATAGGAGGCAAGAACGCGTCCACGCGTTGACATGGTCGAGGAGCCCGTCAGCCAGCTCTCGATGC
>JAEYYQ010000575.1 GCA_023428365.1 Pseudomonadota bacterium
AGGGGTTTTCCATCGCGTTAACCCCCTTCAATCTGCTGCTGATGCTCGTGGGTATCCTGCTCGGAGTTATCATAGGCGTTCTACCCGGCCTTGGCGGCGCCAACGGGGTAGCCATCCTTCTCCCGCTAACATTCTCGATGCCGCCAACCTCGGCGATCATCATGTTGAGCTGTATTTACTGGGGAGCACTCTTCGGCGGGGCCATTACCTCAATTCTATTCAATATTCCCGGCGAACCATGGTCTGTCGCGACGACCTTCGACGGGCATCCCATGGCGCAAAACGGCAAGGCGGATGAAGCGCTGACAGCGGCATTTACCTCCTCGTTCGTTGGCGCCATCGTCGCTGTCATCGTGATTACGTTCCTGGCTCCGGTCGTGGCACGATTTGCATTGCGATTTGGGCCGCCGGAATTCTTCGCTGTCCAGTTTCTCACCTTCGCAAGTTTCATAGGCATGGGCAGAGGTGCGCCGTTCAAGACATTGGCAGCGATGTGTCTTGGCTTTGCCTTGGCGGCCGTGGGGCTCGACAACGTGACCGGCCAGCTCCGCATGACATTCGATCAGGAAATCCTGCTGAGCGGCTTCGGATTTTTGGTTGCAGTCATCGGACTGTTTGGCATCGGCGAAATTCTGTCGTCGATGGAGGACGGCCTGAACTTCTCCGGCGCGCACGCAAAGATCCGGCTGAATGCCGTGCTCCAAACCTGGAAGCAGATGCCCCGCCTCTGGTTCACATTCGTGAGGAGCTGCATCGTCGGCTGGTGGATGGGCATTTCCCCGGGTGGCGCAACGCCTGCGTCCTTCATGGGTTACGGTTTGGCGAAGCAATTCTCGAAAAATGGGAAAAACTTCGGCAAAGGCGAAATCGAGGGCGTTGTTGCGCCCGAGACTGCGGCCCACGCAGCGGGCACCAGCGCTCTGCTTCCGATGCTGACGCTGGGCATTCCAGGCTCTCCAACCGCAGCAGTCCTGCTAGGCGGCCTCCTCATCTGGGGTCTGCAGCCTGGCCCAATGCTGTTCGTTGAACAGAAAGAGTTCGTGTGGGGCCTCATCGCCTCCATGTATCTGGGCAACGTTGTCGGCCTGATCATCGTGATCACATGCGTCCCGCTGTTCGCAGCGATCCTGCGCATTCCGTTCTCGATCATCGCGCCGGTCATCCTGGTGATCTGCGCGGTCGGCGCCTACACCGTAAACAACGCCATTTTCGACGTATGGATGATGGTGGTGTTCGGCGTGGCGGGCTACGTGTTCGTGAAACTCGGATATCCGCTTCCGCCGCTCGTGCTGGCACTTGTCCTCGGCGACATGGCGGAAGGGTCGTTCCGACAATCAATGCTTATCAGCCAGGGAGATTTGAGCGTATTCTTCTCGAACTGGCTGGTAGGAACGATCATGACGCTCGGCTTGGTGCTTCTGTTCTGGCCGGCAATTCGGTGGCTGCTCTCCCTCAGGCGAGCAAACCCACAACCGGCGTAACAGCCGCTTAATAAAAAAATGTGGTGCGCCGATCGCACCACTTAATACCCCTGAAAAACAGGGAAATAATAAAAGACGAAAAAAATTACGGGAACAGGAAACGACAGGAGACGACTTTAATGCACGTGCTCAAAAAACTGTTAGTCCCGATAGCAGGCTTGGCCGCTGCTGCCGCCATCAACGCTCCCGCATTCGCTGCCTGGGAGCCCACGAAGGCAGTAACGTTTGTCATTCCGGCGGGAACCGGCGGTGGTGCTGATCAGATGGCGCGCCTGATCCAGGGCATTGTCACAAAGCACAACCTGATGAAGCAGCCGATGGTCGTCATCAACAAGGCGGGTGGCGCTGGCGCTGAAGGATTTCTTGAAGTCAAGAACAGCAACAAAGACCCACACAAAATCATCATTACCCTGTCCAATCTGTTTACGACTCCACTCGGGACAGGAACTCCTTTCAATTGGAAGGACATGACCCCGGTCGCGATGCTGGCACTTGATCAGTTCGTGCTTTGGGTGCCCAGCGACGCGCCTTACAATACTGCAAAGGAATATGCTGATGCAGTCGCGAAAGGTGACGATCGCTCCTACAAGATGGGTGGCACCGGATCCAAGCAAGAGGATCAGATTGTCACCGTCGCCATCGAAAAGCAGACGGGTGGCAAAAAGTTCACCTACGTACCCTATCAGGGTGGCGGTGCCGTCGCCGTGCAGCTCGTTGGCAAGCACGTCAATTCGACCGTAAACAACCCGATCGAAGCTGTTCAGCAGTGGAAAGCCGGCGCTCTCAAGCCACTGTGCATCTTCGACGGCAAGCGGTCGACCTATACGGAGAAAGTCACTGCTGACAAAGCTTGGAGCGACATTCCGACCTGCAAGGAAGCCGGCTTGCCGGTCGAGTATCAGATGTTGCGCGGCATCTTCATGCCGAAGGACGCAACGCCCGATCAGGTCCAGTTCTACGTCGATCTGTTCAAGAAGGTGATGGCCACCGACGAGTGGAAGAAGTTCATGCAGGATGGTGCTTTCAACCAGACCTTCATGACCGGTCCGGAATACACCAAATGGGTCGAAGCAAATGAGAAGACCCACTACGAGCTGATGAAGGAAGCCGGTTTCCTCGCAGCTGGAAAATAGCAAATCAAATCAGGCCGACGCGATGCGCCGGCCTGATTTTTTTGGCCATGACCGCTCCTTGATCGCGCCACCTGTAAGGGCAGCAATACATGCACAGTGATGACAAATCGGAAGACGGCCCGCGGCTTGTTTCGAATCGCACAATGGATATTGCCGTTTCGCTGTTCTTCTTGGTGATGGCGGCCATCGTTATCTACGACAGCAATCGCCTCGGTTTCCAATGGCAGGAGAATGAAGGTCCGGCTTCCGGATACTTCCCCTTCTACATCGCTGTGATGATGAGCATCGCCAGCATCGTGAACCTGGTCAAAGCCATTCTCCGGCGATCCGAAAACCCCGATGAAACATTCGTAACCAAGCCCGCGTTTCTGCGTGTGCTCACGGTTCTCATTCCGGCGATCATCTATGTCGCGGCGCTGAATTTTATCGGTATCTACGTCGCATCGGCGATCTTCATTTTCGCCTTCATGATCAAATTGGGGAAAGAGTCATTGCTGAAATCAATTGCTGTCAGCATCGGCGTTCCGCTCGCGCTCTTCTTCATGTTCGAAGTCTGGTTCCTCGTGCCGTTGCCGAAGGGGCCGCTGGAAACCATGCTCGGCTACTGAACGCCAGGATCTCCCACAAACCACCACCCAAAACAAATACGGCGACCTTATCGGTCGCCGTATTTGTTTGTTTCCCATCCTTCCACGCGTCGCTAGGCATCGCGCGTCGAGAGGCTCCGGTTCGATCCTCGGCGATGGTGGTCCGTCGGCGTCGGGCAGCCCTTTGGACTGCTCGACCGAGCCACCAACTTCGTGGTGCTAAGCGTGACCCGTTTTACTGCGGGATCGGCGCAAGATGATCCAACCTGTGGTGAGCACCGTCGCAACACCGATTACCTCGAAGATGCGTGCGATACCTTTCGGAGTCATCTGAAGCGCCTCGGCCATGCTGTTGACCATAGGCGCCAGCATTGGCTCAGTCGCAAATAATTCACCCGAGATCCAGCCGAGCAAGGCGGCACCAGCCCAGATCAACACTGGGAACTTGGTCAAAAGTGATAAGATCAGCGTCGATCCGCCGACAACCAGCGGGATGCTGAGCGCCAACCCAAAGATGATCAGATTGGTGTTGCCGCCGGCAGCCGCCGCAATGGCAAGCATGTTATCCAGACTCATGACCAAATCGGCGATGGCCACAATCCGCACCGCTTCCCAAAGACTGTTTCCAGTTTTGACGTGCTCTTCGCTCGCGTTATCTGCGGTCAATAGTTTTACCGCAATCCAAATCAGTAAAAATGCCCCGATCAGCTTCAGATAATAGATTTCAAGCAGATGCTGAATAATGATCGTGAAGAAAATGCGCAACAAAACAGCGACACCGGCGCCCAGAATAATACCGACCATTCGCTGATTTGGTGGCAGCGATCGGCAGGCGAGCGCAATGACGACGGCATTGTCACCAGCAAGGACGATATCTATACCGACGATGCGTAAAACGTTGACGACGGTCGTCCCATCCAATCCGAGCAGGTTTTGCAGATAGTTCGCAAACTGCTCCCCCACAACCGCTGCAGCAACGAGCAATTCCATTTGAATTTTTTCCTCGCGAGCGCCCCACCGGATGCTCAATACCGGCCCGGATACAGTCCAGGTGATTGAGACCCTATTCTTTGGCCATTTGGCTGCGGGGCTTTAGCGCAACCCCACACAAAACGCCACAACTGCAGCAAAGCGCTCTCCTCGACAATTCGTCAAGCATGGCATATGGTATTTGGTATGCCAGATCAGATGAAATGCTCTCTATCATGTGCCATGATCTGAAGACGTCCTAACGAAAGCCGCCAAAGCCAACTGACGTGCTCTAGGAGGAACGCCCCGGTGAACCTGCACGAGTTCCAAGCCAAGGAGCTACTCGCGCAGCACGGCGTCCCAATTCCTCGCGGCCGTATTGCTGCGAATGGTGCCGAGGCTGAAAATCTTGCCCATCGGCTCGGCCCTGGTCCGTTTGTCGTCAAAGCTCAGGTCCGCGCGGGCGACCGCGAAGCCAGCGGCGGGGTGCGTTTCGTCCAGAGCGCCTCCAGTGCCGGCCGTGCCGCAGCATCCATGATCGGCCATCCGCTCGTCACGGCACAGACAGGACCGCGCGGACAACAGGTCAGATGGGCCTATATCGAGGAAGCAATTCCGTTCGTGCAAAGCCTTTACTGCGCTGTCGTCGTTGACACGACACGCGGCGAAATCGTCCTGCTCGCTGGCGATAACGGTACTGTTTCACCCGGCCAGAAATCGCCGCCACGTCCCGCAGCGATCTCTCGCACGCCGCTCCAACTGGGCCATGATGGCGCAAGCGGTGACTACGAAAGCGCGGCTCGGGCAACTGGCATCAACGAGGCACTGGTTCCGAGACTGGCAAAGCGCATGGCCCAGCTTGCGGACGCGGCCGTCGCACTCGACGCCACACTGGTTGAAGTCAATCCGCTTGCAGTCACCTACGATGGCGATCTGGTCGCCCTCGATGCGAAAGTGACCATCGACGACAACGCACTGTTTCGGCATCCGGATCTGGCCGCGCTGCACGAGGTCAGCGAAACCGAGGACGGCGACCCCGTCGTACTCGCGGCCCAGCATCACCAGATCAACTACGTCGGCCTGGATGGCGAGATTGGAATTGTCGTCAACGGAGCAGGTCTTGCTCTCGCCACCCTCGATGTCCTGGCCGACGCCGGTGGCAATGCCGCCAACTTCATGGATATCCGCACCACGGCGACGAGCCTGGATATTGCCTACGGCCTGGAACTGATCGCCGCGAACCCTCGTGTTCGCGTGGTTCTGGTGAATGTCCACGGCGGCGGCATGCAGCGCTGCGATACGATTGCCGACGGCATCGGCATTGCCATGCGCAGGATCGGCCAGTCTGTTCCACTCGTGGTTCGGCTCGCAGGAAACAACGCGGACTTCGCAGCCGTCCGACTGCGAAGCTACGGCGTCGCGTTCACCGAAGCCTCCGATATGTGGGATGCGGCCCAGAAGGTCGTGCAGTTTGCAAACGGATAGGTAGCGACATGGCCATCCTTGCAGGAACCGAGACGCGAGTCGTTTGTCAGGGTCTTACTGGTCGGGCGGCGACCTATCACGTCGCGCGCATGATGGCGTACGGAACGACCGTTGTGGCTGGCGTCACGCCAGGCAAAGGCGGCCGACGCCATCTCGATGTGCCCATTTTCGACACGGTTGCCGAGGCGGTCGCGACGACGGGCGCCAACGCCAGCCTCGTATTCGTGCCGCCTCACAATGCTGCTGCGGCAATGATTGAGGCGATCCATGCGGGCATCGAACTTATCGTCTGCGTAACGGAACGCGTGCCGGTGCTCGACATGATACGCGTGCGGCAAGCGCTCGTCGGATCGAAATCAAGACTGGTGGGCGCCAATTCGCAAGGCATCTTGGTTCCAGGCGTCACGCAGCTCGGCGTCATGACGACAGTGCATGCCAGAAAGGGGCCCGTTGGCATCGCCTCGCGCTCCGCCTCGCTGACCAGCGAGGTCGTTGCCCAAACCACAAGCGTCGGATTGGGCCAATCGACAACGGTCGGCGTTGGCGGCGATCCGGCACATGGCATCGGGCTTGCGGATTGCGTCAGCCTGTTTCTCGACGATCCGCAAACCGAGGTGATCGTCCTGATCGGCGAGATCGGCGGATCTGATGAGGAAGAGGCCGCCGCGCTCATTGCCAGCAGGAAGCCCGACAAACCTGTGGTGGCTCTGATCGCAGGACGCCATGCGCCTCCCGATCGCCGGATGGGTCATGCCGGAGCCCTGGTCGCGGGACCTTCGGACAACGCAAACGACAAGATCGCGGCGCTGCGTGCGGCTGGCGTTCATATCGTGCCACGTGCGGACATGGTCGGAGCGACTGCACGGCAGGCTCTTCTGCGGCCCGCCATGAGCAGTGCATGAAGCAGTCATGCTTGGACAGGCCCTGCGGACTTGACTAGCCTGTCCTTCATAACAGAAGGAGACCGAGATGGCCGCAGTCGCCGCCGTGCCGACGGTGCAGGTTGATAATGACCGGGTGCGCGTCACCGAATGGCGCTTCGCACCAGGCGCCGAGACCGGCTTTCATATCCATGGCATGGATTACGTCGTGGTCCCCAGCGGCGACGGCCGCCTCAAGCTGGTGTCGCCCGAGGGCGTCGAGAGTTTCGCCGACCTGAAGCAGGGCGTGTCTTACTTTCGCAAAGCCGGCGTGCATCACAACGTCATCAACGCGAACGCGTTCGAATTCGCGTTTGTGGAGATCGAACTCAAAGGCTGATCACACGCCGCTTGGTACGAACACGCACCGCGGCACATAGCTGCCGTCTCCGTTCTTGCGCACGCAGACGTGAGTGTCGGCATCGCGCGATGGCCGCTGCGTGAAGCCTTTGGGAACTTGCACCTGAAGGCCACCCGCGGTGAGACGCATGCCGCCGTCCGAGGTGGGCTCAACTTGATCTACGCGCATACAATCCCTGCCATCACAGCATTCGGCTGGATACCAGCTATGGGCGGAGACATCGCCTCCCAGTCCGCAGACGAGACCCGCGAACAGTACTCCGGTGCGCAATAATCCGACTCCGATCATCCCGATCAATCTCCGGAGCCCCTGAACCCGACCGGGGGCTAACGAATACTTGCGGAGCAGGTTCCAAGCAGCGCCCTCAGCGCGGCCTTATGCAGGACACCCTCGCGGCATGCAGTCGCTCGCCATCCGATCTTGAGCATTGATCGGTTGCTTTGTCTCTCACACGCCACACCTATGCTGCATACGGATCGTCTAACGCCTGTGGAGAACATGATCGGTGAGAGGTGCCAGGCGTTTGCCAGCCTTGATTGGCTCTCGGGCGTCAGACACCTGCGTCTTCGCGAACTGCTTTGTGTATCAGATTGTTGACGGTGCCTGCCCCGCCATCGCATGGAAAATTTGGCGAGATTGCGGCATTCTCTCCGGCAACATGACGCTGCTCGGAAATCGCTTTCAGCACGCCGTCACGCCCCCAAAATCCACCCTTAGTCGGACGTTGCCCACTTGCACCAGTTCGCAGTGCGCGGCATTGTTCTGGGGCCAGCTCTTGGAGGGGTGGCGGAACTCCTGCGCCTTTGGCGCGCGAGTTTGAGGGCGAAAAGCAACAGAGGTGGTGCGGGGCCGCCTCTGTTGCTTGCCCTTCCTGGGCCCGAATATGCTCTAAACGCTTCCGATTTCACTCCCACATTAGTCGAAGCAGACGCCACGCTGCTTCTCGCCGCATGCGTCGCATGCTAGGTGTCTCGGCTGTTGGAACGTGTCCGACAAAAAAAATGATACAGTTCTCCATCCCCACGCCCCAATGAGAATCCGGTTCGCGCGTCATGCAACAAGCCAGCAGAGACCTGGGCCAATTCATTGATGCCGAGCTTTGCTCGCGCCTTTTGCCCGGCGCACTGGCTGTGAACGGTCCCACAGTGGCAATCGATACGCGAGCATGCGCGGTGCTCGCGCCAGTGCTGCACGAGATCGCCGCATCCAGCATCAACGTTCCCGGATCGGATGCCAGTGATCAAACTGTCATCTCGTGGGCGTGCGACGACAGCGGATGCTGCGTGATCGAGTGTAAATTTGCTGATGGCCGCTGCCCGGTTTTTTCCTCTTCGGCCAGTAACGATATCGATTTCGACGTTTGCAATGATCGCATTCGCATTGCGCTGCCCGCTCAGTATCTTGCATCAGGCAACCAAACGTCGGTTTCCAGCGCTGCCACGTCACTACACGGACAAACGGTGCTGGTCGTCGAAGATCAGCTCATCATTGCTCTCGATCTCGAAATGCTCCTCCGCCAGCAAGGCGCTTCGCAGGTGCATGTCGTCGGCACGGCTGATGAAGCTTTGGCACTGATCGCCACTGCCGCGCCGGACATCTCCGTGCTCGATGTCAATCTGGGCAGTTCCACATCCTTCCCGGTCGCGAAAGAGCTGCTCCGTCTTGGAGTGCCCTTCATTTTTGCGACCGGCTACGGCAAGGAAGCGGATTTTCCCGCCGAGTTTCAGGCCGTTCCGTTGGTCGGCAAGCCGTATTGCCCTAAGGCGATACGCGATGCGATCGCTATCTCCCGCATGAGATCTGCGTAATCGCGCGATCCGGAATGTGTTGCGGGGACGAACCTGACGATCCGCCCCCGCAATTCTGATTCAGCGTGTGCCGAAAGGTTTGGTTACTTCAGAAGTCCGGCTTCCTTGTAGAATTTCTCCGCACCCGGATGGAGCGGAACAGCCAAACCGCTCAGCGCCGATTCCTTGCGGATCAGCTTGCCCTTGGCGTGTCCGGCATCGAGAACCGCGCGCGTCTTATCCGACCACAGCCCCTTGACGACGTTGTAGACGACATCGTCGGGGATCTTCGCGGACGTCACCCACTGCGCACCGACAGCAAGCGTCGGAGTCGCGGGAACGTCCTTATAGGCACCGGCCGGAATCTCGTCCTTGGAGAAGAACGGTGCATCTTTCATCAACTTCTCCGCGCCTTCTCCAGAAATCGGCAGCAACTCCACACCGCCACCCGATGTCGCCAGCTCGCTGATCGCCGACATCGGATATCCGCCGGTGATAAAGAAGGCATCCACGCCGCCGTCCTTCATCTTCTCGGCGGCCTGGTTGGGCTTCAGGTACTCAGGGCTGATGTCCTTCTCGGTGATCCCGTAAGCAGCCAGCACCGACCGTGCATTGATCAGCGACCCGGAACCCGGCTCATCGAGCGATACGCGCTTCCCCTTCAGATCCGCGACCGACTTCAGGCCAGACCCTTTACGTACGACGATGTGGATCGATTCCGGGTAAAGGTTCGCGATCGACCGCAGATCCGAGAGCTTCGGCTTGCCGTCGAATACGCCCGTGCCGGATGATGCCCAATACGCGACGTCGGCCTGGGTAAAGCCCGACTCCATATTGCCACCCGCGATGGCGTTGACGTTTGCCACCGAACCGTTCGAGGCCACTGCGGTCGAAACGAGCGACGGAGGCGTCGAGATCGCGTTCGCGATCATGCCGCCAACCGGATAGTACGTGCCAGCGGTGCCACCGGTGCCGATGCGGAAAAACGCGGGCGTCTGCGCGAGAGCTGCGGTGATACCTGTGGTGGCCAGAACCAAGCCGGCAGCTACGAATGCACGACGGGAGACCATGTAAAGCTACTCCTCAATATGCCCGTGAGAGGGCAATTCCGAAGCCGCGAGCCTATGAAGACACCCGTAGCCTGTCAAACAGAAGCACTGCAGAAAAGCGCGTATCAAACTTTTGGATGAGTTCGCCGAGCGGGCTTAGAAGGTGCGTACGGGTTGCCAGCCCGCAGCAAGTGCTTCCGCCTCGGAACAGAACCAGCGCTCGCCCTTGGCGATGTTGATACGAACGGCGTTGTAGGAGCGATTCCACGGAAGGTGGTACGTCCGGCCGACCTTGGTGATGTTGCCCTTGATCGCGCAGCCGGCCGGAGCCGTATTTTCCGCGGTCGACCACCGGCCTGCGCGATAGTTCCACGCCACCTCGTTATCGGCCTGCCAAACCCCGACCTTGAGTTTGCGGGCTTCCGCCTCGACGTTGACCAGACGGGTCGAATAGCGCACGAACGCCCACGCAAGCCCCTCGCGGACCATTTCCGCATTAATTTCCGTCTTGCCAATCGAGCATACAGCCAGGATGCGGCTGTACTTGTCGGTGCCGGAACTCTCACAACGGACGTCCTTTCCCGCGACAAGCGCCGAAAGTTTGCGCGTCGCCGCCTGCCCGCACGGCCAGGAACGTCCTTGAAGATCCTTGCACTCCTGACCGGCTTCGGGAGCGTCAATGCCCTCCAGACGCACGCGGGCATCGCCCACGAACAACGTGTCGCCGTCGATCACTCGTGCCGCGCCAACAAATTCGTCGCGAGATGTCTCACGCGCGGCCTCGGAGAACCTCGCAGGGGAAATAGCTACCAACAGGATGGCCAGGATCCCCGCAAGCGCCAGAGCTCCCAACGGCCGCGCCGTATATCGGCGAACAGATTCACGCATAAGTTGAATCTGATCTGAGTCGTCAGGCTAGGTCGAGACGAAGCAGTGATTTATCGCGGCGGCTTGAAGTTGATTTGATGTCAATCGTTGTAAATACGCACGGGCACGGGTGAATCAACGAGAGTCCTACCGGTAAGGATGTTCGCGTTGCAGCAACGCAATCAGCGCGCCGACGATCAATATCGCCGCCGACGCCCCCAGTCCCCACGCGAGACTTCCGGTTTTATCGGCAATCGCACCGGTAACGATCGGACCGACGATCTGCAGCGCGGCAAACGTCAAAGTAAATGCCGCCACCGCCTCGCCCCACACCACCGGCGGTAGGGACGTCTTGACGAAAGCGGTGATCGCCGCCGGAACCATGAAAAAGAAGCCGAACAGAACGGCGGACAGCAGCATGAATGGCAGGCTTGTCCCGAACAGCGGCAGCAACGCGCCAATTCCGACGGCGAATTGAATGACCGCGATCGACGTTCCGCCCCTCCATGACGCAATCGGTCTCGCCCAGATGCGAAACGAAACCGTGGCCGATAGCGCCAGAACGATCCACATGCTCGCGACATCCGTTGCGGTCGCGCCGTGCTGGCGCATCCAAGCCACGATGAATGTCATGTAGGCGAAGTAACCCAGCGCGTTCAGGGCATAGGCGAGAAAGATCGGAAACATCGGCATCCGCGACCAGGGATGCGGTGACTTCTGTGCCGGCGGCGACGCAACGCGGCGGGAACTGGCCGTCGTGAGAATGCTGACCAACCCTGAAAACGCCCCCAAACCGATCCACGACCACGGCCACACGGAATCGCCGCCAACCGCGAACAGCCACGGGAGCGTCAAGCCGGGCAGCAACAGACCGAGCCCGCCACCTGAGAAATAGATCGCGATGGCCGAGGCAGCCAGGCGAGGATTGCCTGGGAATATACTGGCGGCCAGCACGCTACCCGAGATGAACACGGTCGCGCCGCTAACTCCGGCGACGGTGCGCAGAACGATCATTGTGGTGAAGTTGTCTACAAACCCCATCAGCAGGATCGCTGCGGCTGTCACCCACATGCCGACGTTGAACAAGGTGGACGGACCAAGGCGGCGAATGCTTGCCAGCGCGATAAAGGATCCAATCAGATAGCCCACGGCGTTGGCGGTTCCCAGCGCGCCAGCCTGGGTATAACTCCAACCAAGGTCTGCCTGCATCGCCGGCAGGATGAGCGCATAAGCAAACCGCGCGATTCCATTCGACACGGCAATGCCCAGCGCCAAGCCCCCCGCGATCAAAAAGCCGCGACGAATCTCGGCATCGCTCAGCATTGGATTGGTGTTCATGAATGGGCCGCGAGCACCGGCAAGCCTATCCTGCCAGGGGGCGTTGATCCTGAACTCCGCGCTCCCATCTTGCAACGCAGACCTTGGCGGTAGATGCTCAGCGGATGCATCGATAAGACTCGTGGGAAGCGGATCATGGCAGGACCTGTAACGACCGAATCGGCGGCGGTTCGGACCAGCGCACCGCGCACGGCTCAGCAATGGCTTGAGCGCGATGGCCAAGTGGCGCTCGCCACCGTGATCGACACCTGGGGATCAGCGCCGGTCCCTGTCGGTGGTCAGCTCGTCATCGGCGCCGACGGTTCATTTGAAGGATCAGTCTCGGGCGGGTGCATCGAAGGCGAGGTGATCACCGAGGCGGAAGAGGTGCTGAATGACGGTCATCCGCGCACGCTGTCCTTCGGCGTCACCGACGAAAGCGCCTGGAGCGTCGGACTGCCATGCGGCGGACAAGTTAAAGTCTTCCTGGAGCGATTGGATCGCCAAAGCGGCGGGCCGGAGCTTCTGCAGCGCGTCGTGCAGGCCAGCGACAAACGCGAAGGCGTAGTATTACGCACGCGTCTCGCCGATGGACAACGCACGCTCTTCGACCGCAATTCGCCGAACCTCGATCCGGATCTCGCCGCGCGCTTCCGCTCCGGCGAGAGCAAGCTGCAAAAGACACCAGACGGCGACGTCTTCGTGCAGGCACTCTTGCCACCCGCGCGCATTGTGGTGATCGGAGCAACGCACATCGCTCAGATCGTCTGCGAGCTTGCGCGTCTTTCCGGGTACGAGATCAAAGTCATCGACCCACGCACCGCATTCGCCTCGCCCGAACGTTTCCCCGGCATCGAGATCCTGCCAGAGTGGCCGCAGGACGTCCTGCCGCGCATTGGGCTCGATCCTTACACGGCCCTGGTTGTTGTCGCCCATGTCAGCCACATCGACGACGAGGCGCTGAAATATGCGCTGAGATCCGATTGCCTCTATATCGGCGCCCTCGGAAGCAAGAGAAACCACGCGAAGAGAACCGAACGCCTCCTCGCTGCCGGCATGACAGAGGCGGAAATCGCGCGGATCAAATGTCCGATCGGTCTGGATATCGGCGCTCGCACCCCCGCCGAGATTGCAGTCTCCATCATGGCCGAAGTCATCCTCGCGGTGCGCGGGGCGAAAACATCAACGAGAGGGGCGTGCGTCGGCTGATCGCCCATGTCGAAAGTTGCCGCCATCGTTCTCGCAGCCGGGTCATCGCGTCGCTTCGGCGACGCCAACAAGCTGCTTGCCGAGGTCGCCGGACGGCCGCTGATCGCGCACTGCATATCGGCGTTCGCGGCCAGTCGCGCTTCTGACATCGTGGTTGTCACAGGCCCTGATCGGCAGGCAATTCAATCCGCGTTGGAAGAGTGGCCAGTGCGCTATACGCACAATCCCGACCATCTGTCCGGCATGGGCGGCTCTATCGCAGCTGGTGTTGCAGCGATCGCACCGGACAGCGACGGCGTACTGATCTGCCCGGGCGACATGCCGGGTATCACGAGCCAGTTCATCGATGACCTGATCGATGCGTTCGCCGCTTCAGGAGCCGATCGTATTATCCGCCCCACCCTGGCGGATGGCCGGCCGGCTCATCCCGTGCTCTGGCCCGCGCGGTTGTTTCCCGCCCTGAAACAGCTCAGCGGCCCTGAAGGCGGCCGCCGCATCCTCGAGGCCTTGGCCGCGGACATCGTGCCGCTCAAATCCGACGACCGCGACACGGCACTCGACATCGATACGCACGACGATCTCGAAGCCCTGCGCGAAAGACTGCAGAAGCAGCATAGCAGTTAGGCGTCGCAGGACTTGACGCGACGCGCCCCAGCGCCGAAAGCCAAGACCAACAACTCTAGGGTGGAAATCCGGACGGGGTATGTCCAAAAGTCTGTTCGACGGCTTCGCTCGTCAAACGGTGTCGGTTCCCGGCATCGCGACGCAGGTACCGGTATGGCGCATCGGGCTGACCGCCTTCGCCATGCTGGTCGCGCTGACGATTGCGCTGCTTCCGCCACCTGCCGGATCGGCACCGCAGGCGATGGTGGCACTCGGCCTCATCGCGATGACCGTCATGCTGTGGGCGACCATGGCGATCCCGCAGCCCGCTGCCGCCATGCTGTTCGTCGCGCTCGTGTTGGTAACGAACGCTGCATCGCCCCAAGCAGCGCTATCCGGATTTCTATCCAGCTCGGTCTGGCTCGTGTTCGGCGGGCTGCTGATCGGCACCGCGGCGGAGCGCACCGGCTTTGGCCGCTTCGTGGCTCGGCGATTTCTGGGTGGCTTTCGCAGCTCGTACCCGTCGCTGGTGTTTGGTGTTCTGCTGGGCTCGACGGTCCTCAGCTTTCTTGTTCCCTCCAATATGGGACGCCTCGCCATCACGGTTCCCGTCGTCATGGCTCTGGCTAAGGACTCCGGCTACGGCTTGGGAACACCCGGACATATCGGCCTCGTGATCACCGTTGTCGTCGGCAACTTCACGGTCGCGCAAGGGGTGCTGCCTGGCAACCTGCTGAACGTCATGATCGTGGGTGCCGGCGAAACGCTTTACGGCCTCAACTTCTCCTACATGCACTACCTTTTGATGTGCGGCCCTGTGCTGGGCTTGATCAAAGCTGTCGTCGTTTGGCGCGCTGTCATATGGCTGTATCCCGCTTCGCCGCCCGAAACCGATAGCGGAGAAAGTACCACCGACGTTCTCAGTCCTGATGCCCGGCGCGTCAGTATTATCCTCGGAGCTGCCATTCTGCTGTGGGCGACCGATTTCCTACACGGCATCAAACCCGGCTGGATCGCCTTGGCGGCTGGGCTGTTGTGCCTTGCACCGCGTGTTGGCGTCATGCATCCGAGCGAGCTGTTCAACATCCGCCGACTGCTCATCATCTTCTGGGTCGGGACGGTGCTGAGCCTCGCCGCCGTGCTCACCGAATCGGGAGCCAGCACCCTCGTCTCGCACGTGCTGACCGGCTTTGCCGGCATCGAGGGACGATCGGCAGCCTATGGCTACTTCACGATGGCTTACCTGTCGTCGCTGATGGCCATGCTATCGACGTTCGGCGGCGCGGTTCCAACCATGGCGGCCACCGCATCCGAAGTCAGCGCCTCAACCGGACTGCCACTCGATACGGCTGTGCTATCGATCGCAGCTGGTATGTCCGCACTGTTCTTCCCCTACATCGCCGCCCCAATCGTCGTCGGTCTGATGATGGGCAAAGTCAGTCAGCGCGAAGCAACGCGGTTCACACTCCTGCTCGCGTTGCTGTCCTGCACAATCATCATTCCACTGAACGCGCTGTGGTGGTGGGCGATTGGGGCGTTGGGGTGAGAGCTGCCCTTCTGCGGACCCGCATGCCGCGCCAGGATCGATCCGTAGCGAAAATCTTTTCAAGCATCGCTTTTGCTCGATGCCGTCTCATGGCTTCACCAAGGACATGAGGAGCAGGCCTAAGGGAACTCCCCTCGCCGGAATAACTCGGCCAACATCTATATAATCGGTCCCCTGACCACACCCAGACGAACGCAAAGTGGCTCGAGGCAATTTGGGTTCGCTCGATTAGCTCTCTCTCAAGGCGAAGACCTTCCCACCCCCAAGCACAAACATTCGCGTAGATCAACAGGCCGATATCGTCGCTGACTGGGAGAGACTTCGCTTTCCGAGACTGTGCTTTCTTAGCTTTCAGCTCTGCTGCGCGCTCAACGGCGAGTGGAAAATCACTGATCTCAACGGCGAGATCCTCACTCTCCCTGGCTGCAAATCCAGTCGCTTTCCACTTCCTATATTCATCGGTGCGTTTGCGGCCCGAGCGCAAGGCCTCAACGTGCTGTAACTTGACAACAGCACCAGTCGGCAACTCAAATTCCGAATCCGGGCCGCAGTTCCTATCTTCGCCAAGCCGGATACGGCGCGCGCGTATCGCCTTGCCAATCCATGAGGCGAGAATCGCCTCTCGAAGCCACTGGTTCGATGCGCGCCAGAAATCATCGTCGCTGCATGCAGAACGGGCACGTTCAATTGCGCTACAGAATTGCCCTCGCCTCAACCATTGCTTGAGAAGATGATCCATCCTGACAAGCTAGCTGATTCGGTGTTTTCAATGAGCCTCTTCCCAATTCGCCGCCGCCTTGGCGTCGACCTTCAATGGCACCGACAGCGCGATCGCGGGTTCCGTGCTCTTTTCCATTACGTGCCGCACGGTCTCAATCGTCTTGGCGACTTCGGACTCTTTCGCCTCGAAAATCAATTCGTCATGCACCTGCAAAAGCATGCGCGTGCTGCTCAGACCCGCCGCCTCTAATGCATCCGGAATGCGCACCATTGCGCGACGGATGATATCGGCTGCCGAACCTTGGATCGGTGCGTTGATCGCCGCCCGCTCCAGGAACCCGCGCATTGATGGATTGCGCGTATTGATCTCCGGATAGTGCACGCGACGGCCGAAAATCGTCTCGACGTAGCCATGCTCGTGCGCGAACGCCTTGGTGCGATCCATGTAGTCGCGGATGCCGGGGAAGCGCTCGAAGTAGGTCTTGATGTAGGCACCCGCCTCATCGCGCGGAATGCTGAGCTGGTTCGCCAGACCGAACGCCGAGATGCCGTAGATGATGCCGAAGTTGATCGCCTTCGCACGGCGGCGCACCTCAGCCGGCATATCCTTCACGGGCACGCCGAACATCTCCGAGGCCGTCATGGCGTGAATGTCGAGGCCGTCGGCAAACGCCTGTTTCAGCGCCGGAATGTCGGCGATATGCGCCAGCACGCGCAGCTCGATCTGGCTGTAATCCGCCGATACCAGCTTCATGCCCGGCTCGGCGATGAACGCGGTCCGGATCTCGCGGCCTTCCTTCGTTCGAACCGGGATGTTCTGCAAATTCGGATCGCTCGACGCTAACCGGCCGGTGGTCGTCGCCCCCAGCGAATAACTGGTATGGATGCGGCCGGTCTCAGCATGAATGTAGGTCGGCAACGCGTCAGTGTAGGTCGACTTCAGCTTGGCAAGCTGACGCCACTCCAGCATCGTGTTGACGAGCTTGCGCGCGTGCTCCGGCAGCTCTTCATTTTGCGCTAGATCATCGAGCAAATTTGCGCGCGTCTCCCACTGACCAGACTTGGTGCGCTTACCGCCGGGAAGCTGCAGTCGATCGAACAGGAGCTCTCCAAGCTGGCGCGGTGACCCGAGGTTGAACTTGTGTCCGGCGAGACCATAGACCTCTTCTTCCAACCGCGCGATCGACTGGGAAAACTGGCCGGACAAACGCGACAGAGTATTGCGATCGACCTTGATGCCCGCCCGCTCCATACCGGCGATTACCGGCACCAGGGGGCGTTCGAGGGTTTCGTAAACCGTCGTCATGCGCTCGGCGGCTAGCCGCGGCTTCAGCCGAGTCCACAGCCGCAACGTCACATCGGCGTCTTCCGCCGCATATTCCGTGGCTTTGTCGATCGGAACACCGGCGAACGTCTTCTCGGCCTTCTTCGCGCCGGGCGCGTGCTCAATCACCTTATCAAACGGAATTGCTGCGTGCTTGAGATGGCGTTCCGACAGAACATCCATGCCGTGATTGCCGCGCCCACCGTCGAGCGCATAGGACAGCAACAGCGTGTCATCGAATGACCGCACCGAGATCCCGTATCGTCCCAGGACCAGCACGTCGTACTTAAAATTATGCCCGATCTTGAGCACCGCCGGATCTTCGAGCAGCGGCTTCAGCACATCCAGCGCCGCCCGCAACGGAATCTGCTGAGGACCACTGCCATCGCCGAAATCGAACGCATCGTTGGCAGGCCTGTGCGCCATCGGCACGTAGCAGGCCCGTCCCTGTGGCAATGCCATCGATACGCCGACCAGCTCGGCCTGCATCGGATCACGCGAGGTCGTCTCGGTATCCATGCTGAAATAGCCAAAGCTGCGCGCATCGGAGATCCAGCGCTCCAACCGCTCCAGCGTCGTCACCGTCTCATAGGTCGAACGGTCGATCGGCGGTGTCATCGAAGCATCGGCCGCGAAGGCAACAACCGCACCCGGCGTCCCTGAGGCGGCGGGTTGCTCCAGTGCAGGCTCTCCCGATGCATCATCGCCGGATGGCTTGCGGGATATCGGGCGATGCAGCGATTTCGCAGATCGTGTCGGCTTCTCCGGCATCGGCGGAATTTCGGCACCGAGCTTCTCCGCGATGCGCTTCGTCAGAGTCGAGAATTCCATTCGCCGCAAGAAGCCGATCAGGTCATCAGAAACCGGCTCCTGCACACCAAGCCGTTCGATCTCCACGTCGACCGGAACGTCGATCTTGAGCCGCACCAACTCGCGAGAAACCCGCGCTTGCTCGGCAAATTCCGTCAACCGCTCGCGACGCTTCGGCTGCTTGATTTCACCGGCGCGCGCCAGCAGCGTGTCGAGATCCCCGTACTCGCGGATCAATTCTGCTGCCGTCTTCACACCGATTCCGGGAACACCCGGGACATTGTCCGTCGCGTCGCCAGACAGCGCCTGCACCTCGACGACCTTGTCCGGCTCGACGCCGAAGCGCTCCAGCACCTCGTCGCGCGCGATGCGCTTGTTCTTCATCGTGTCGAGCATGACAATGCCCGGCTGGATCAGCTGCATCAGATCCTTGTCGGACGACACGATCGTCACGTCGCCGCCCTTCTCGATCGCCTGCGTGGCATAGGTCGCGATGAGGTCGTCAGCCTCGAAACCGTCCTGCTCGACGCAGGCCACGTTGAACGCCTTCACCGCCTCGCGGATCAACCCGAACTGCGGCACCAGCTCTTCGGGTGGCGGCGGGCGGTTGGTCTTGTAGGCTTCATAGATGGCGGTGCGGAACGTATCCCGCGCCGTATCGAACACCACCGCGATATGCGTCGGCCGATCCGAGAGCTTCGCCTCGGCCATCAACTTCCAGAGCATCGCGCAGAAGCCGTGGACCGCCCCGACGGGCAATCCGTCGGATGGGCGCGTCAGCGGCGGCAGAGCATGGAAGGCGCGAAAGATGTATCCGGAACCGTCAACCAGATAGACATGGCTACCCTTCACGATGGGGACAGGTTCCCCATCGGGCACAGTACAGGCGGCGGCGCGGGCGGCGGACTTCAGAGCTGTTTCGAGGGTCATGGGGTGAGTATAGCGATACTGGACTCGCTGGTCAGCACCCAGGCGCAGATGCGCAAGGTCAATCGGATAATCTCTTTGCGATCAGCCGGTTGATCTACTCTCAAGGGCGTGGCGATGAGGCATGTCAGCGCCGTTGCCCCGACAGAGATGATCCGCTATGTTCCGCGCTGCGTGCACCCGTAGCTCAGCTGGATAGAGCGCTGCCCTCCGAAGGCAGAGGTCAGAGGTTCAAATCCTCTCGGGTGCGCCATTT
>JAEYYQ010000627.1 GCA_023428365.1 Pseudomonadota bacterium
GGTCGGCGACAGTGCGGGCATCAAAATCTGGACGGGCATGGGCAGCGGCCCCCTTCTTGTCTTCGGCCGCGTGCGGCCAGCGGTAAATGAACGTCATGTAGGCAAGAGCGACATACACAGCGAGCGCCACGGTCCAGCCAATGCCGACACCAAGCTCCTGCTGCGAAAACGGCAGCATCTGCGCCACTTCAATCGGCAACGGATTGCGCAGTGGCGCCAGCGCAAACGATGGATTTGGCAACTTGTCCCAAGTGGCGAACAAGCTATTCTGCATGGTCTGGACGACGGCTGCCGTTCCACCCAGAAACACCAGCCCGATCGACAACAGCACGAACGCCATGAACCGCAAGGCCAACGGCGCGCGATAGAGAAACAGATACAGCGCGGCGAGATACGCCGACACCATCGTGAAGAACATCGAAAAGATCGTCAGGACGGCTTGAATGGCCTCGAACAGTCCCTGAAGAATCTCCGACTCGTTCATACCCCGCCCCCCACGACCGATACCGTCACCGGCATCCAGTACGAGCGCCGCCGCGTATGACGCGCATCCGGCGTCTCATTGGCGTACGATACCGGATCGGAATCCAATCCGTCGAATTCGGGAATTGCGAGACCGGCAACATTGATGACCGCAATCGACCGGTCTGGATCGCTCTGCACTGCGCCGACGTAGGTACCGCATGTCGCGCACACCAGATAGTCGGCGAGCTTCAGTCCGAACCTATAGCGATTGGCCGCGGTCGCGGTCTTCAGCGTGATCGTCGCGTGCCCCGCCTTATCCGAAATCGTGCGCGTACCGCGTGGACGACAGAACCCGCACTGGCACGCACGCAGCCGGAAATCACCGGCTGGTCGCGACAGCTCGAGCGCCACCGACACGGCGCCGCAATGGCACGTTCCGGAATAGCGATACGCGGGCGTCGGCATGCGCCACCTCAGACGTAGAGCACGCTCTTTACCGCCTCTACGACGTGCTCAGCGTTTGGAAGTGCGAGACGTTCCAGGTTTGCGGCATACGGCATCGGAACGTCAGCACCGGAGACCTTGGCAGGCGGCGCATCGAGATAATCGAACGCCTGGATCGCGACCTGCGCACAGATCTCCGATCCGACCGAACACACCGGCCAGGATTCTTCCACCGTGACTATGCGGTTGGTCTTGCGCACCGACTCCAGCACCGTCTCCATGTCGAGCGGACGGATGGTCCTCAGATCGATCACCTCGGCCTCGATACCGTCCTGAGCCAAACGTTCAGCGGCATCGAGCGCATAGACCATGCCGCGCGACCACGACACGATGGTGACGTCCTTGCCGGGACGCGCAATCCGGGCCTTGCCGATCGGAACCAGCCAATCGTCCACCTTCGGCACCGGACCGTGCGCGCCGTACAGAATTTCATTCTCCAGAACGAGTACCGGGTTCGGATCACGAATGGCGCTCTTCAACAGACCTTTAGCATCGGCCGGATTGGACGGCGCGACCACCTTTAGGCCCGGTATGTGAGCATACCAGGATGAGTAATCCTGACTGTGCTGGGCGGCGACGCGCGCGGCGGCGCCGTTCGGACCGCGGAATACCATCGGGCTGCCCATCTGGCCGCCGGACATATACAGCGTCTTCGCAGCCGAGTTGATGATCTGGTCGACCGCCTGCATGGCGAAGTTCCAGGTCATGAACTCGACGATCGGCTTGAGACCAGCCATCGCCGCGCCGACACCGATGCCCGCGAAACCCTGTTCCGTGATCGGCGTGTCAATGACGCGCTTGGCACCGAACTCGTCGAGCAGGCCCTGGCTGACCTTATAGGCGCCCTGGTATTGCGCGACTTCTTCGCCCATCAGGAAGACGTCCTGATCACGGCGCATTTCCTCCGCCATCGCATCACGCAGCGCTTCACGCATCGTCTGCGTGACCATCTCCGTCCCGGGAGCGATCTCAGGTGCCGTCATCACGGCTGCGGCTGGAGGCGGTGGAGCCTTTTCCGACTTGGCAGCAGGCTTGGCTTCGGCAGGAGCAGACTTGCTTTCCTGCGTCTTCGGCTGCGGAGCCGCCGGAGCGGCGCCGGACGCTTCACCGTCAGCGAGAATGACGGCAATCGGTGTGTTGACTTTAACGTTCTCCGTCCCTTCCGGGATCAGAATGCGGTCGAGCTTTCCTTCATCGACCGCCTCGACTTCCATGGTGGCCTTATCGGTTTCGATTTCGGCGATCACCATTCCGGATTTGACGGCATCGCCTTCTTTGACGAGCCATTTGGCGAGCTTGCCCTCCTCCATCGTCGGGCTGAGCGCAGGCATCAGGATCTGGGTTGGCATTGCGGGGGGATCTCTCGGGTCCTAAACGGGCTACTGGGCGCTCGATCTCACCGCAATCGGCAAGACGGCCAGGAAACGGGATGAGCGGCGACTGGCCAGCCACCGCTCGCAGTCCTCATCGGAGAACATCCGTCCACAGCTCGGACGGATCGGGTTCTGGATCGTTCTGCGCAAACTCGGCCGAAGCGTTCACAATCGTACGGATTTCCGCGTCGACCGCCTTCATCTGCTCTTCCGTCGCAAACTTACGCTCCAGCAGACGGGCGCGAACGCGCTCGATCGGATCACGCTCCTCGCGCACCTTGTCGACTTCCTCGCGGGTCCGGTACTTAGCCGGATCCGACATCGAGTGACCGCGATAGCGGTAGGTCAACATCTCAAGGATGTAGGGGCCGCCACCTTCGCGAGCGCGCTTGACGGCGCGATCACCGGCCGCCTTCACGGCGCGAACGTCCATGCCGTCGACCTGCTCGCCGGGAATGTCGAACGACAGGCCACGCTGAGAGAAGTCCGTGGTCGCCGCCGAGCGCTCGACCGAGGTTCCCATCGCGTACTTATTGTTCTCGATGACGAAGATGATCGGCAGCATCCACAGCTTGGCCATGTTGAAGGTCTCGTAGACCTGGCCCTGGTTGGCTGCGCCGTCGCCGAAGTAGCAGAACGTGACGTGGTCGTTACCGCGATACTTGTTGGCAAACGCCAGCCCCGCACCCAACGGCACGTTAGCGCCGACGATGCCATGTCCGCCGAAGAACTGTTTTTCCACGGAAAACATATGCATGGAGCCACCCTTGCCCCGGGAATAGCCTCCGCGGCGACCGGTCAACTCCGCCATGACGCCATTCGGCTCCATGCCAGTGGCCAGCATATGCCCGTGGTCGCGATAGGTTGTAATAACCTGATCACCCGGCTTGCCCGCCATCTGCAGGCCGACAACGACAGCCTCCTGGCCGATATAGAGGTGGCAGAAACCGCCGATAAAGCCCATGCCGTAAAGCTGGCCCGCCTTCTCCTCAAAGCGGCGGATCAATAGCATCTCGCGATAGGCAAGAAGCTCTTCGTCTTTGCTGAACTCCGGGATCGCCGTCCCCGTGTTCCCGCTCGATTTCCGTCCCTGACCACCGGCCCCATTCGTAATGGGCGGCTGAC
>JAEYYQ010000023.1 GCA_023428365.1 Pseudomonadota bacterium
AAGCGCATAAGGCGTGGAAAGCAGCCGCGCAACGCACCGTCGATAATGCTCAGATGCGGTACTTCATCGTCCATCTGCATCGCCTGCTCGATCCGGACGCGGCGCCGAGCGCCTCCGCGAACCCGCAATCGTAACGGGTGAGCGGGACAGTCGAATCTGGAGGCCGTGTGGGCAAAAACAACGCGAGCGGTGGGGAAAAGCGCCCACCACTGAAGCTTGACGCTCGCACACGAGGACTGCTTTCGCGTTTCTTAGCGGACTGGGTGTGGCCGCGGTGGCGGCAACTGGCTTACGCCATGATGCTGACCGGTCTTCTGGCCGCGGCCAGCGCCACCTATCCGATCATCATCAAGAAATCCTTCGATGCGCTGATGACCGGCGATTCCGGTCTGCTGCCATGGGTGCTCGGCGCGATCCTATCGATCACGCTGATCCGCAGCGTCTTCATGTACTTACAGAATGTCACTACGAGCCGCATCGTGCTGCGGATATCGACGGATATCCAGAAGCACGCCTTTGCCAGGCTGATCAGCGCCGACTTTGCCCGCATCACCCGCGACGCGCCCGGTCAGCTCATGTCACGGCTCACCAACGACATTCAATATATCAATGCGGCGTGCCAATCGTCTCTGAACACGGCAATTCGCGATACTCTATCGATCCTCGCCCTGGTCGGCTCGATGTTCTATCTCGATTGGGCGCTGACGCTGATCGTGGTGTGCGTCTATCCGGTTGCCGCCTTGCCCATCACCCAGGTCAGCCGGCGTCTTCGCCAATTCGCGAAACGCACTCAGCTCGGTATGGGCGACATGACCGCCTTGCTGGCCGAGTACCTCGCCAGTGCGCGCCTCATCAAGACATTCCGCCTGGAGGATTATGCGGTCTCTCGCGTACAGGCGAGTTTCGAGGATGTCTTCCGTCTGCGCATGAAGGCCGTGCGAGCGCGCGCGCGGCTTGACCCCCTACTGGAAGTGCTCGGCGGCGCGGCCGTTGCCGGCGTGGTGGCTTTTGCTTATTGGCGGATCGCGGATGGCGGCTCGACCGTCGGCGACCTCATGGGCTTTCTCACGGCGCTGTTGATGGCGGCACAGCCGATACGTGCTCTCGGCAACCTGTCAGGCCGCGTCAACGAAGGTCTCACAGCAGCCGAACGCATCTATGATCTGATCGACAACAAGCCGCAGATCATCGACCGGCCCGGTGCGAAGGCGCTCCACATCGCCCACGGTGCGATTTCATTCAAGGACGTGGGCTTCCGCTACGATCAGAATAGCCAGATCCCAGCCTTGCAAGATCTCAACCTCGAGGTGCCGGGCGGCAAAACCGTCGCGTTGGTCGGCCGCTCGGGTGCGGGCAAGTCGACGATCATCAATCTCGTGCCGCGCCTGTTCGATATCGAAGAAGGCAGCATCACCATTGACGACCAGGATGTACGCGACGTGACGCTTGCCTCGCTGCGCGGTGCCATCTCGATCGTCAGCCAGGAAGTGACGCTGTTTGACGATACGATCCGTGCGAATATCGCGCTTGGCCGCCTCGATGCCACTGATGAGGACATCTTTGCCGCCGCGCAGGCAGCGGCTGCTCACGACTTCATCCTCGCTCAGCCGAATGGCTATGAGACCCGTGTTGGCAGCAGCGGATTGCGACTATCGGGTGGACAGCGTCAGCGTCTCGTGTTGGCGCGCGCGATCCTGAAGAATGCGCCGATCCTTCTGCTCGATGAGGCAACCAGTGCGCTGGACACAGAATCGGAAGCGCTGGTGCAGAAGGCACTGACGATGTTCACGCGCAACCGTACGACTCTGGTGATCGCGCATCGCCTGTCGACCGTGCAGAACGCTGATTTGATTGCGGTTATCGACGGTGGAACACTCGTCGAACAGGGAACCCACGCGGAGCTGATGGCGCAGAAGGGTGCCTATTCCCGCTTGGTCGCTTCTCAGCTCCTGCCAGCCGACGCCTGACGGCTATTCGCGTCGCAGCACCGAGTTGACCAGCCCGTTCGCCCAGCCCTTCGCCTCGAAGGACTGTGTCAGCTCCTCGGGGTCATAGACGGTCTCGACCCAATCGAAGAACGGCATCGGGCGTGCAACCGTATCTTGCAGATAACGCTCAATAAAATAGTCCAGAATGCCGGTGTCTGCCTGCCGGATGTGGCCGTAGCGCCAGGACAGCTCATTCTTCGCCTCGGCCATCGGCACCCCCTCCTTGAGGTGACGATAGATCACACTCATCAGCCCAGCGCGATCTGCGCCAGACTTGCAGTGCATCAGAACCGGGTACTCCACATTCTCGATCACCTCACGCATCTCCCGGAGTTCGGAGAGACGCGGAGCCCCGCGCGACCGCATTTTGAAGTTCACCAGCGCGACGCCATTCTGACGGCAGGCAGCTTCTTCCAGCCAATAGCTGCTGATCGCCAACGGACCGCGCAGATTGATCACCGTGCGCAGTCCCTTCCGCGCCAGAGACCGGATATGGTGAGGCAACGGCTGCGCGGAGCGCCAGGCACTGTCGCCGACAGGATGTTGATTGACGTAGAAAAGGCGGAAAATGCCGTGGTCCAGCACCAACATGTCGAGATACGATGCAGCCGGTCCAAACGTTGACCTAGCCCATCCGGGCAAGCTTTCGCCGAGTTTCTGGCGCCAGCCTAGGGTAGCCTGCCTCAACCAGCGGCGCACGGGTTTCGATCGATTTGCCATCAGGTTGCATCTGGACCAAATATTCGCTGCAAGGTGCCGATTCGGTCGCGCCCGAACGGCTTTAATCACGTTTGCAATGGCTCACTATCCGCTATAGAGACCTCGATCAAGGGGGGCAGTTATTCACTTGCGTTCGCTCCCAGTCACGTCAGAGGCAAGCCAGACGGTGGCCCGACTGCGCTTCGACAAAGCTCGCGTAAACCGCTTTGCCGGACGCGCTTTTGCGCGGTACGTGAAGCTTGTCTATCGCACATCGCGCGTCGTCAGCGAACCAGCCGACCTCAACGCCTTCGCCCAAACCCATCATCCCTTCATCCTAGCAATGTGGCATGGCCAGTTCATGATGCTCCCGGTCGTCGACCGCGGGCGCGTACCGGTCAACAGCATGGTGGCCCGGCACGGTGATGCCGAGTTGATCGGTCAGGTGCTCGAACATTTCGATATGGGCATGATCCGGGGTGCGGGCGCCGGTGGCCGTAATCGTGATCGCGGCGGTGCCCAGGCTCTACGCGAAGCCGTTCGCACGCTGGCCGCTGGTGAGGGCGTCGCCATGACGGCGGATGTGCCGCCAGGACCTGCGCGTGTTGCCGGCACCGGCATTGTGACACTGGCAAGAATGTCCGGTCGCCCGATTGTCCCGGTAGCTGTCGCGACCAATCGCTATCACGCGTTCAATACCTGGAGCCGAATGACGCTGAACCTGCCGTTCGGCAAGTTGGCCGTGGTAGCGGGCGATCCGATCTACATCGACCGCAATGTCGCAGGAGACGACCTGGAGCGTGCTCGGCAACACGTTCAGGATGCAATGAATACCGTCACGCGCCGCGCCTATGAACTGGCAGGGGCTGATCCAGCGCGGGCAACGCCGCTAGGCGTGGGCGACCCCACGACCCCGCCCGCCCAGCCCGGCTTCTCGCTCAAGGCCTATCGCACACTCGCGGGCCTCGTCCGCCCGGCGGCGCCGCTATTCCTCAAGACCCGGGCAATGCGTGGCAAAGAAGACCCCGCGCGGCGCGGAGAGCGTATGGGCCGCGCCGCCTTGCCCCGGCCGGATGGCCGCCTCGCGTGGGTGCACGCTGCAAGCGTCGGCGAAACCAATGCCGTCCTGCCTCTCCTGCAAGCTTTGCGCGCCAGACAACCCGATATCCGGTTCCTGCTGACCACCGGCACGATCACGTCAGCCGAGATCGCCGCACGCAGGCTCGATCCGCGGGACATCCATCAGTACGTGCCGCTCGACGTGCCCGATTTCGCCACCCGCTTCCTCGATCACTGGCAACCGGATCTGGCGATCTTCACCGAATCCGAAATCTGGCCGAACCTGCTGATCGAAACTGCGCGGCGCGGTATTCCGCTCTCGCTGGTCAATGCGCGGATGTCGAAGCGGTCGTTCTCGCGGTGGCGGCGATCGCCAGCTTCATCCCAACCGCTGTTCAACCGCTTCAACCTCGTGCTGGCGCAGAATGCGGTGCTGGCGCGCCGGTTCGGAGAGCTTGGCGCCCGCAACGTCCAGTCGGTCGGCAACCTGAAAATCGACGCCCCTGCGCCGCCGGTCGATGCCAGCGAACTGCAACGCATCACGCAGGCGTTGTCAGGGCGTCCGCATTTCGTCGCCGCCAGCACGCACGACGGCGAGGACGAGATCGTCGGCAATGCACATAAGCTGCTGGCCAACGCGCAACGGAACTTCTGCACGATCGTCGTGCCCCGGCATCCGGAGCGCGGCGGCGCCGTCGTCGACCTGATGCGAAAGCTCGGACTGTCCGTCGCGCAACGTTCGCACGGCGCCCTGCCTGAGCCCGGGATCGATATCTACGTCGCCGACACGCTCGGCGAACTGGGAACCTTCTATGCAATGTCGCCGGTGGCGTTCATCGGTGGCTCGCTCGTGCCGCATGGCGGACAGAATCCCATCGAAGCCCTGCGGCACTCGGCAGCCGTCATCACCGGGCCGCATTGGAGCAATTTTTC
>JAEYYQ010000086.1 GCA_023428365.1 Pseudomonadota bacterium
CCTCTCCCCTGTTCGGCGACAGCCTGCAGAAGCTGTGGCCAATCTCGTACGAGGGACAATCGGATACCGCCTGCTTCGACAACGCGCTCGAATTCCTGGTGATGGGTGGTTATCCCCTCGCCCACGCCGCGATGATGCTGATCCCGGAAGCCTGGGCTGGCAATCCGTTCATGGATTCCAAGCGGCGCGCGTTCTACGAATATCATGCCTGTCTGATGGAGCCGTGGGACGGCCCCGCCGCGATGGCCTTCACCGATGGCCGTCAGAGCGGCGCGACGCTCGATCGCAATGGGCTTCGTCCCGCGCGCTATCTCGTCACCAAGGATGACCGGGTGATCATGTCGTCGGAATCTGGCGTGCTGCCGATTTCCGAGGATCAGATTGCGCGCAAGTGGCGGTTGCAGCCGGGCAAGATGCTGCTCATCGATCTCGAGCAGGGCCGCATCATTTCTGACGACGAACTCAAGGCGGATCTCTCGGGCCGCAACCCGTACGAACAATGGCTGCGGCGCACGCAGATCCAGGTGTCTGACCTGCCGCTGCCGAAGAAGCCGAAGAAGAAGCGCACCAACGTCGCGCTGCTCGATCTGCAACAGACGTTCGGCTACACCCAGGAAAGTCTCAAGTTCCTGATGGCGCCGATGGCGCAGACCGGCCAGGAAGCCGTCGGCTCGATGGGCACTGACACGCCGATCTCGGCGCTGTCGTCGAAGTCGAAGCTGCTGCACACCTACTTCAAGCAGAACTTCGCCCAGGTGACGAACCCACCGATCGATCCGATCCGCGAAGAGCTGGTGATGAGCCTCGTCTCATTCATTGGTCCGCGTCCGAACCTGCTCGATCTTCAGGGCACATCCAAGCTGAAGCGACTCGAAGTCGGCCAGCCGATCCTGACCAATGACGAGCTGGAGCGCATCCGCCAGATCGGCGATGTGCCGGACAACTATTTCACCTCGATCACGATTGACATCACCTACCCGCAGGATCAAGGCGTGGCGGGCATGGGCGCTGCGCTCGACGTGGTGTGCGCCGAGGCCGAGGAAGCCGTTCGCTCGGGTGATTACAACATCATCATTCTGTCCGACCGCGCGGCTGGTCCGGATCGGATTCCGATCCCGTCATTGCTCGCGACATCGGCTGTCCATCACCACCTGATCCGTAGCGGTCTGCGCACCTCGGTCGGTCTCGTCGTCGAGACCGGCGAAGCGCACGAGGTGAATCAGTTCGCTACGCTGGCAGGCTACGGTGCCGAGGCGATCAATCCCTATCTGGCCTTCGATACCATCGAGCAAATGCTGCCGGAGCTCGATGAAAAGCTGACGGTGAAGGAAGCGATCAAGCGGTTCATCAAGGCGGTCGACAAGGGCCTGCTGAAGGTCATGTCCAAGATGGGCATCTCGACCTATCAGTCCTATTGCGGTGCGCAGATTTTCGACGCTGTCGGCCTCAAGTCGAGCTTCGTCCGCAAGTTCTTCACCGGCACTCACACGCAAGTGGAGGGCGTCGGACTGCGCCAGATCGCGCGCGAAACTGTCGAGCGCCATCGTCAGGCATTCGGCGACGTACCGATGCTGCAGAACATGCTCGACGTCGGCGGTGAGTACGCCTACCGCATGCGCGGTGAAGCGCACATGTGGCGGCCGACCGTGGTCGCCGATCTGCAGCACGCCGTGCGCGGCAACCTGCCTGATAAGTACCGGTCCTACGCCAAGCAGATCAACGAGCAGAACGAGCAGCTTCTCACGCTGCGCGGCATGTTCCGCATCAAGTCGGCAAGCGAAGTCGGCCGCAAGCCCGTGCCTCTGGCCGAGGTCGAACCGGCAGCCAACATCGTCAAGCGTTTCGCCACCGGCGCGATGAGCTACGGCTCCATCAGCCGCGAGGCGCACACGACGCTGGCCATCGCGATGAACCGGATCGGCGGCAAGTCGAACACCGGCGAAGGCGGCGAAGAATCAGATCGCTACAAGCCGCTGCCCAATGGCGACTCGATGCGTTCGGCCATCAAGCAGGTGGCGTCCGGGCGCTTCGGCGTAACGACGGAGTATCTCGTCAACTCCGACATGATGCAGATCAAGATGGCCCAGGGTGCCAAGCCTGGCGAAGGCGGCCAGCTCCCCGGTCACAAGATCGACGACGTGATCGCCAAGGTGCGCCATTCCACACCGGGTGTCGGCCTCATCTCGCCGCCGCCGCACCATGACATCTACTCGATCGAGGATCTGGCTCAGCTCATCTTCGACCTGAAGAACGTCAATCCGCTGGCCGATGTTTCGGTGAAGCTGGTGTCGGAAGTCGGCGTCGGCACCGTCGCGACCGGTGTTGCGAAGGCACGCGCGGATCACGTCACCATCTCCGGTTTCGAGGGCGGCACCGGCGCATCGCCGCTGACCTCGCTCAAGCACGCCGGTTCCCCGTGGGAGATCGGCCTTGCCGAGACGCATCAGACGCTGGTTGCCAACAAGCTGCGCGGGCGCATTGCCGTGCAGGTCGATGGCGGCGTGCGGACCGGCCGCGATGTCCTGATCGGCGCACTGTTGGGCGCTGACGAGTTCGGCTTTGCGACCGCGCCGCTGATCGCGGCGGGCTGCATCATGATGCGCAAGTGCCATCTCAACACCTGCCCGGTCGGCGTTGCGACGCAGGATCCTGTGCTGCGCGCGAAGTTCCAGGGCAAGCCTGAGCACGTCATCAACTTCTTCTTCTTCGTCGCTGAAGAGCTGCGTGAATACATGGCGGCGCTCGGCTTCCGCACCTTCAACGAGATGGTGGGCCAGTCGGAGCTGCTCGATAAGGACCGTGCCATCCGTCATTGGAAGGCACGCGGCCTCGACTTCTCACGCCTGTTCCACAAGCCGGAAGTTGGTCCCGATGTCGCTGTCTATAACAACGAGCGGCAGGACCACGGCCTCGAGAAGGTGCTCGACAACAAGCTGATCGATCTTGCGATGCCAGCGCTGGAAGATCGCAAGCCGATTCGGCACGATGTGACCATCTCCAACCGCGACCGCACCGCTGGTGCCATGCTGTCCGGTGCTGTCGCGCGGCGGTACGGTCATGCGGGCCTGCCCGATGACAGCATCTGGTTCACCGTCGAGGGCACCGCGGGCCAAAGCTTCGGCGCCTGGGTCGCGCACGGCGTGACGCTGGATCTCGTCGGCGAAGGCAATGACTACGTCGGCAAGGGTCTGTCAGGCGGCAAGCTGATCGTACGTCCG
>JAEYYQ010000241.1 GCA_023428365.1 Pseudomonadota bacterium
GCCGAACAGTGCATCATCGCCCTCCTCGCCGAATATGATGTCATCACCCGCGCCGCCGAATACGACGTCATTCCCGGCACCGGCAAACACGATGTCGTCGCCGTCTCCGGCATAAATCACATCGTCGCCGTCGCCGCCGATGATGCGGTCATCGCCTGCTCCGCCGTAGATGGTGTCGTTGCCCTCGCGGCCGATGATCAGATCGTTGCCATCTCCACCATCGATCACGTCATCCTGGGGCGTACCAAGCAAAGTGTCATCACCTGGAGTGCCAACGATCACGCTGCGCTCCGGCGGCACGAGATCCATAAAGGCGGTCTGAGCGACGGTGGCAGTGCCGTCGCTGATGACATAGCTGAAGGTGACGTCCGATGTGTCGTCCGGCTCCGGGGTGAACATCCAGCTTCCATCCGTCCGCCGCGAGAGTGCTCCCGAAGACGCGGTCAAATTCTGCACGATCAGCGCATCGCCATCGGGATCGGACGCGTGCCGCAACAGATCGGCGAGGGCGAGGATGACGGACTGGTTCGAGATCAGGTCGGCAAGGATCACGGGCGCGGTGATAACCGGCAGCCGGTTCGTGCGCGGCGGTGGCCCCGCATCGTCATCCTCGTCGTCGTTGTCATCATCATTGTTCTCATGGCCGGGGGGCGTCGGCTTGCTTGGCCCGCCAGGCGCGGAAGCAGAGTCTCCGCCAGATCCACCAGACCCGGTTGAGCTGCCCGCTTTGCCAGAGACGACGCCACTCAGATTGATGGCCGCACCTGGCTGTGCGCCATACAGCGCTTCGTTGTCATTGCTGGGTGCCGGGAGCGCAGAGGCTCCCCTCGGCACCACGTCCGGCATGTCCTCGGGAACGAACGCTGGCCTGCCGCCAAGAAGATGCGCAGGCGTGCCGGATCCCTTCGCCAGATGGTCGTCCTCGTCCTGCGACGCGGCGCGATCATCCTGCGGAGACAGCGCCGAGAGCGCGATTTCGCCGTCGCCGACGCTTTGGCCAGCTTCGTCGTAGCGGGCCGAGGCCGGCAGCTGGCTCGCCGGAGCCTCAGAACCGAACAGAACGGTCTTGAGCAACACCAGCCCGTTGGCCAACACCAATCCGATGGCGCCGCGAAGCCCTGCCCGGCTTTCGGGCATGTGATCGATTTCGTACTTGCGCCGCAGCGTGCCGTCTTCGTTGAATTCCTGCTGCTTCTTTGTCGCGTTCATCGCCAACCTCCTGCGGTCGCTCAAGCAGCCGGACGGGACAAGGGCTGCACGGAGATCGCTTTGGACTTGGGATCCTGTGCAATGATTTCGTCCTTCGGTCCGAAGGCCGCGAGCTTGCCGCTCTGAATCACGCCGATCATGTCCACCGTCGCCAATGCGCTTGGCCGGTGCGCGATGATCACCACGATGCCACCCCGTTGACGCACGCCGAGAATGGCGCGGCTGAGCGCCGCTTCACCTTCGGCATCGAGGTTGGAGTTCGGCTCGTCGAGGACGACAAGGAATGGATCGTTGAACAGCGCGCGCGCCAACGCGACGCGCTGCCTTTGTCCAGCGGACAGCGACATTCCGTTGGCGCCCAATTGCGTCTCGTAACCCTGAGGTAGGCGCACGATCAATTCGTGCACGCCGGCTGCCTTGGCTGCGGCGAGGACCTTCTTGCCGTCCGGATCGGGATCCAGGCGACAAATGTTCTCGCTGACGGTCGCGTCGAGCAGTGACACTTCCTGTGGCAGGTAGCCGATATGTGCGCCCAGTACATCCGGCGACCACTGCGAGAGGTCCGCATCGTCAAGCCGCACATCACCGCGCAGCAGCGGCCACACACCCGTCAGGCCACGTGCCAGCGTCGACTTTCCTCCGCCACTCGGCCCGATGATGCCGACCGCCTGTCCAGCCTTCAGCTCGAAGCTGACCTCGCTCAACACAACGGAGCCCGTGCTCGGTGCGGCCACGGTGATTTTCTCGACCTTGAAGTCATGCTGCGGCGGCGGTAGCACGACCACCGGAGGCGTTTCATCCAGTGCCGTCAGCGTTTCGGTGAGACGCGCATAGCTGCGACGTGCCGCAACGACGTTCTTCCACTGGCTGATGGCGAGGTCGACCGGGGCCAGGGCGCGTGCTGAAGCCACCGACGCCGCGATGATCGCACCTGCCGTCAGTTCGCCTGAAATGGTGAGAAACGCGCCCAGGCCGAGAACTGCCGACTGCAGGATCATGCGCAGCACCTTGGCGATGCCGCTCAGGGAACCGCTGATATCATTGGTACGGGTCTGCAGCGCCAGATGCTCGGCATTTATCCCGGCGAACCGCGCCACCGCGCGGCCGGAAAATCCCATGGCGCGGATAACGTCTGCGTTGCGCGTATGCGACTCCGCCATCGCCGCCCGGGCAACCGCCGCCTGCTGCATGGCATTGCTATGCCGCTTGGTCAGGATCTCGGTGAGGATGGTCAGAGCCGCCAGTACCAAAGCGCCGACAGCCGTGAGGATGCCGAGCCAGGGATGGAGGTAGTAGACGAACGCGAGATACATCGGCATCCAGGGCAAATCGAACAGAGCCACCGGACCCTGACCGCCCATGAAGCTGCGCAACGTATCGACGTCACGACCGCGCTCACTCGCTTCCGCGTTCGAGAACCCGTAGCGTGGCATGTCGATGACGACCTTGTGGGCGAGCGGCCCCAGGTGATGATCGAACTGCGCGCCCAACCGCACCAGGATCTGAGAGCGGCTGACGTCCAAGATGCCCTGGAAAAGATAAAGCCCGATCGCCAACGCGGACAACGCCAGCAGCGTCGGCACGCTATGGCTGGTCAGCGCGCGATCATAGATCTGCAGCATGTAGAACGAGCCGGTCAACGCCAGCACGTTCACTACGCCCGATAAGATGAAGACGAAGAGCAAAATGGAGCGCATGCCGCCGAGTGCAGCCAGCGGCGTTTTCTTTTGCGAGAAGGGTGTCTTGGCAGGCTTCTTACGCATGACGCGGGAACATCCTCAAGGCTACGACACACCGGAAACGCCGAACGAGATGCCGGGCAGCGACCACGAAGGCTGCTGTCCGGCGTCGTCCGGTTTTATGCGAAGTCGTTGCTGGTCAGGTTCGTACGACCCACGATGCGGATGACGAACTCAGTATCGGCATCCGTATCCGTATTGCCGCTGATCAGTGTGTCGTCTCCATCAATTGTGAGCTTGAGTTGGCCAGCCGCCGTGAACGTCGGTTCCGTCGTGATGTAGTCAGCGACGGCGCCACCCAGGTTGAGGCTTGCGTAGATCGGCCTGAGGTCGATCTTGTCTCCGGGCTCGAAGCCTTCGATGCGATCGCCATTCGCGGCCGCCGCCGTGTTGAACACGAAGGTGTCGTTGCCGGCGCCGCCATTGAGAACGTTCACAGCGTTGCTGGCGATGATCGTGTCATCTCCAGAACCGCCGATGACATTCTCGATGCTGCTGAGCGTGTCGGTGCCGGTCTGGGCGCTTGTCGCCGTGCCTATACCCGTAGAGCCCAGATTGACGACCAGGTTGGCGGTGATGGCCGAGAAGTCGATGGTATCGATACCCTCGCCGCCGTTGATCACGTCGTCACCATCACCGATGCTGGCAAATATGGTGTCGTTGCCGGCACCTGCGTCGATGATATCGCGCCCCTCATGACCCCAGATCAGATCGTCGCCGTCACCACCGTAGATGGTGTCATTGCCAGCACCGCCGAGGATGGTGTCGTTACCGGCATCGCCCATGATCATGTCATCGCCGTCGTTGCCGATCAGGATGTCATTACCCGCACCACCCATCAGGATGTCGTTGCCGGCACCGCCGATGAGGTTGTCATCGCCGTCGAAGCCGAACAGCGTGTCATCACCGTCGCCGCCAGACAATGTGTCATTGCCGGTGCCACCGAATGCCTGATCGTTGCCGCTGGTGCCGAGGTAGACGACGAACGGTGACGTGCCAGTTCCTGGACCCGGGGCAGGCCCCGGTCCCGGACCGGGATTTACGTCAACGTCATCGTCGTCATCATCACCGTCGTCGTTACCGCCGGTATTTTCGTTGTCATCATTGTCATCTTGATCGTTGTCGTCGTCGATGACGCCCGAGGTGTCGTCGCCGTCATCATCGTGCGTATCGTCGTCATCGTCGTGATCATCGTCCTTGTCGTCGTCGTCCTCATCATCCACCTCGAAGATGTGCTCAGGCAGATTGGGGAGACCGGTGTTGCGCGCGATGATGTCGGCGAATTCCTGCCCGTCGATGAAGTTCTCGTAGAAATCGAAGTTGTCGAAGCGATCCGTGTAGTAGAAGCGATCGCCTTCCTGCAGACGGTCGAACTGCTCATGCAGCACGACCCAGAAGGTCTGGCCGACCATGCCACCGTTGATGTGTTTTTCGGCCAAGCCGCCAACCCACAGATCGACGCGGTCGATACCCTTGACGATCTTGGCTCCGTTCTCGCCATCGAGAAGTTCGATATTCGGATTGGCTGCGACGAAGGCGGCGATTTCCTCCGCAGTTGTCAGCACCAGATCCGGGTAGGCCTGCATGAACTGCGCAATCACCGTGTTGCTCAGTCCATTGCGCTGCTGGAAATCCTCCCAGGATAGATACGGGTTCATATTGCCGGCAAATCCGATCGCTTCCCGGATGTAGGGATCGGCGGGCGCCGCGAGATCCATGCGGACCTGATTCAATGTGCCGAGGCCGACATCGCGGCCGCGGGCCACGTTGAACGAGAACAGGTCCGCGTTGATGCGCACCAGATCGTTGCGGACGGCATCGACGATGTTGAAGTCCACTTCCTCAGCCGGCTGCCGCGCGATGCCGCCCAGGATCGAGCTGACACCAAGCTGCGCATAACCCGGCTGGGGCACGTAACCTGGAGGCAATGGCCCGGTGAACACGTCCGTGTCGTTGCTCGGATTAAGGAACGCATCGAACAGCGCCACCTGCTTCGGTTGACCATTTTCATCGAGTATGGTCATGGTCTGGCCGATCAGCGAATGGCCGACCCGATACACCGCCGCGGCAAACTCGTGAGAGATGCGCGCATCGACATCCGGATTGTATCCGCTGTGTCCGTGCGACCCAGAACCACGAATGCCGCCGATCAGCAGGTCGGCGAATTCGTCGAACACGACGCGCTGATATTCGGCCTCGTTGACCATCTTCGCAGCCTGGAAGATCTCCTCGGGAGTTCCTTGGAAACCTGCAGCAGTCAGCGCCTCCACATGGTAGTTGTGGTTGCGCGCCCAGATGGTGTGCATTGCCGTCAGTGCAAAGTTTTCGTTCGCACGGCCATCACCTGCCACATAATGATCAAGCAGGCTGATGAAGGGGTTCGTATCCAGCAGCAGCGGGAAGCCGCTACCCATGAAATCCGACACCATCGCGTTGACCACGGCCGGATTGTAGGTTCCAGCCACTTCATCGAACAACGTGCCGGTTTCGGTTTCCGAGATCGGGAAGTCTGTGAAGTACTCCCGGAAGCTGATCGCGCCATTCGGCAATGACGGGTCGACGAAGATCGTATTCGCCTGCCAATGATGCTGGATCATTTCGCGCAGTGTCGGCAGCAGCTTGAATTCCGGTGCCGACGGATCCGGCTGGCCCGCAAGGATGCGCGCGCCGACGCCCTGGTTGCCATCGCTCTCGCGCAGGAACTGCCCGACCAGTTCGTTCGAACCATACACTTGGTTCTGATCGACGAATGGCGAGGTCTTGTTCAGATGCTGCGGAATGCCGTTGGCATCGATTTCGTGAACGGCCGCGCGCGTCAGATCGGCCGGATTATCGGCGAACGGGCCGCGCTCCGATCCGGGACCACCGATTTCGATGATACCATAGGCCGAACTCTTCGGAATGAAGTCCAGGCCGTGATCGAAGTATTGCCCGAACGCCATGAAGAAGATGTTGGCATCCTTGCTGTTCTTCGGCAGACCAGCTTCCTGCGCACCGAGTATATTGCTGATGTTGCGCGCATCCAGCCCATGGAAGATCGGGTTGATGTCGCGATTGCCTTCCTCGTTGGGGTCGCCGTAACGCGCAGTCGTCAGCCGGATGAATGTCTGATCCGCCGAACCGAAGTGCGGATTGGCAATGTTGTTGCCGGTGCCTTCCAGATCGCGAATACCGGTGTGCCCGTCCGTATCGTCGTCGCCCGGGAACGCGCGGATCCCGTTGACGAGGTTCTTCAAGCCGGCCAGGTCGCGCGCGGTGTAAGCGAAGTTTCCGGTGATGGCATCGTCGTCATCGTCATGGCCAGTCGACGACTGGAACTGCGGTGGCACCGTACCTGTGAAGGTGATCGAGTGCGTTCCGTTGGAGTAGGTCGAGGTGCCGTTACCGTTGTTGGTGAGTGAATAACTCCCAGGATCGGCGCCTTCCGGCAGTTCCACCACATCCTGCGGCCGCAGTGTTCCGAGGATGGTGTCGTTGCCGCCGCTGCCCTTGATCACCACGCGGTGCGCGGATGACAGCTGCGAGATATCGAAGACATCATTGCCGTCGGAACCGAGCAGCGTGATCGTGCTTGTCAACAGGCTCGTGCCGGTAAAGTCTCCGATGGTTTCAAACGTGTCGCCACCGCCGAAGCCATTGATTGCGATTTCTTCGACATTATCGAGTTCGGCAATGATTGAGGCATTGTCCGTGCCATTACGGGTTATGACGATTTCCGTGTTGCCATTCAGCCCCGTGATACCCGCGGCCAGCGCTGCATCGCGAGAGTAAATGCGATAGGTTTCGGCCGTAGCATCACCAGCAATGTGCACGGTGTCCGTGTCGGCGCCACCGTCGATGAAGTCACGCCCATCGCCTGCGCGCCACAGGGTCAGGTCGTTGCCAGCCCCGCCGTTGATCGTGTCGTTCCCTGCGCCGCCAACAAGGATATCGTTGCCGCCATTGCCATTGAGCGTATCGTTGCCACCGTGGCCAAGAATGATGTCCGCATTCGTTCCACCAACCGATGTCTCACCACCATTCGCACCGTTGACCAAAGTGTAAGTTGCGCCGGCGAACCGCAGCTGTTCGATCGAAATCAGAGTGTCGGTACCTTCCGCACCTGTCATATCGGTGGCGGTAAGTTGGCCCGCGCCGTTCAGGCCGAAGTTGAAATTGCGGACATCCGAGGCCCAGACCGCGATGTCGGTTCCGCCGCCGCCATCCAGACGATCGTCACCTGCTCCGCCATTGAGGGTGTCATTGCCACCGGCGCCGTTGAGGATGTCATTCCCGCCGAAACCGTTAAGCGTATCATTCCCGCCGATGAGGATCGGCGAAACACCGTTCGCGATATCATCACCTTCGGTGCCATTGAAAGTATTGTTGACGAGAGGGAGCCCGTTCCAGTTCGCTCCAACCACCGCAGTGGGTTCGGAGAAGAGCACCTCCTGGTGACCATCATTGTCGGTATAAGACACACGCAGTCGCAGGATATCTCCGACTTGCCCGCCGAACCCTAGAATTCCATTGTTCGGCGTGAAGCTTGCTGCGGTTCCGCCAGCAAGCGCTGCAATGTTAGTCCAGGTCGTGCCGCCATTGCTCGACACCTGCCATTGATAGGCGAAGGCGTTGGGATTGATCGGGAGGCCATTCGCATCCTGGATATCCGCTAGGCTACTGGTCAACGTCTGACCCTGCGTCGGCGAGACCAACCCGTTCGTTGGTGTCGGATCGATGATCAGCGGCCGGCCGGTCGCAGGAGTATTGACCAGACCCTCCGTACTGATCCGACGATCCCCGAACTGCAGCCACTCGATATTATAGAGCGTATCCGTGCCGTCCGAGGTCCGATTCTTGCCGGTGAGCGGATCGATCGCGCCAGCGGTCTGCGTCACATGACTGACTATGATAGAGCCGTCGGCACCGTTCGTGATCTCGTAGTTGTCGCGGGCGTCCCAATAGAAAGCCGTGTCTTCGCCGCTGTCGTCCCACAGGATCTCGCGATGGATACTCAATTGTCCCGGATTGACGGTGCGGTCGAGCATCAGTGAATCCAGCGTCCGGCCACCAAACTGCGTGGCAATGCTGGTGAGCGGATCAATGAGGCCGCCGGCCGCCAGATAGTCACTTTCGAGATAAATCCGGCCAGCCATACCATCGGTCGTATATGTGTTGCCCTCAAACTGGAACACGATACGCACGTTCAACCAGGCATCACCGTCGATCACATCGTCGCCGCCGCGGCCCTCGAACAGATCACTCCCACCGCCGCCGAGCAGGATGTTTCCGCCGGTGAAGATCAGTTTTTCCTCGCCGGACCCATCCGCCAAATACCGTCCGAGCGTAAACATCTCGTCCGTAACGATCCTGTCGAAGTTTTCGATGCGGTCCCGGCCCGCGATGTCGAGCTCGTTGTGAAGGAAGTTTCCTTCCGGCGTCGGATCGACAATAAGGTCGGCATCGCCTTCGACGATACTCGTCCGATCATCGCCACGCAGCACGTCATCGAACTTCCACCCCGAGAGGCCCTCGACCTGGCTGAACCTGTCGCGCAAAACCTCTAGCGGCAGGGTCGCAAACACCGGGAAATTCATATCGGCATCGGCGCCGACCATCTGGCCTTTGTGGATCACCCAGTCATGGCCCCACATGCCGATGTTCTTCTGAATGCCCTCGCTGGCGAACATGATGTCGTCGCCGGAGTCGGCGTCGTAGTCAGTGTCGCCAGAGCCGCCGTTCAGAACATCGTGACCGATAATCGTTGAATTGAAGAACAGGTCGCCGTTGTCGCCGGCAATGTAGTCGAACAGACCAGCGCCCTCGATCCAGTCGTCGCCTTCGTTGCCGAACAGCATATCCGGGCCGTTGCCACCCAGCATAAAGTCGTTGCCATCGCCACCGCGGATCTCTGAGCCGTCGGGGCCTGTCATCAGGAAATCCTGACCATTGCCGCCGAAGATCAGCGCCATGCCGGAACCGCCATGGATGACGTCGTTGCCGTCATCGCCATGCAGCATGTCGACTTCGCCGATGTCGGTACCGGAGTTGACGATGATGTCGTCGCCGTCGCCGCCGTGGACTTTGTCGACGCCATAGCCGGCTTCGATGTAGTCGTCGCCGCCGAAGCCCCGGATTGTGTCATCGCCACCGCCCGAGATGATGGTGTCGTTGCTTTCCGTACCGGCGATCACCACGTGATCGAGCCCGTTGTAGCGGATGTAGTTTTCGCCGGGACGGCGCTCAACCAGGGACGATATCGCCTCTAGCAGCGGATTATCGTGGACAGGGTCCAGATGACCAAATTGAGCCTGCTTCGCGGCATCGACGTACAGCACATGATCCGGCGTCGAGAAAATATCACCTGGCAGAGCATAGCCTTGCGCGCTGAGATCGGTGTTGCGCATCACGATCGAGGCCAGCGAATTGTTCTCGAGCTGGGTCAGCAAGTTGAGACCCTGGGTGCGCGACAGGTAGTAGAAGCGGTCGGCATGCTGCAGGGTTTCCATCTGCAGCTCGAAAATGAATGAGAAGGTCGAGCCCAGCATTCCGCCGAACGCCATCTTCTTCTCGGCGAGGCCACCGACCCATAGGTCGACGTTATCGAGACCGCCTTTCGCGTTGGCATAAGCGCCCGTCGCATTGAGGAAGTCGAGGCGGTCAGTCGGCGCTCCATCGCCGCCGAACACGAGGTTCATCGCGGCATCGCGCTTTGCCTCGATCGTCGTCGCAGAGGTGATCGTCTCGTGCGTGCCGTATGCCGCGATGAAGTTGATCACGGATTCCGGGTTCTTCAGATTGAGGGCAAAGTCGACCCAGCTCTCATACGGTTTGAGCTGCGTGTCGCCGCCGGCCAGGTCCATGAATTCCTGCCGCGCCTGGTTCAGCGTCGGCATGCCGGTATCACGGCCGCGCGCAATGTTGATCGCGGCGAGGTCGAGCGGAATGCCGACGAGCTGGTTGCGCAAGACGTTGGTGACGAACTCGTCGATCTCGTTGCCGACCTGCGCAGTCATACCGCGTACGATCGCGCCGGCCGCAGCGCTGTGATCAACGCTGCTCTCGCTAAAGGCCAGCGGGTTCAGGAATGCATCAAACAAATCGAGATCGCTGCGGTCGCCGTTCGCGTCGATCCTGTCAACCGTCTCAGTGAGCATCGAGTGCCCGAAGCGGTAAACGACGTGGGCGAACTCGGCGAAAATCGCAGGATTGATCTCGACGTCCGGCTGCACCATGAAGATGTCGATGTCGGGCTGCACTTTGCGTGCAAATTCCTCGAACACAAGGTGCTGATACTGCATCTCGGTGACGAAGC
>JAEYYQ010000338.1 GCA_023428365.1 Pseudomonadota bacterium
ACCGGGCGCGTGCTGAACCTGCTGGTGCTGGTGCAGGCCGGTTTGCTCGAAATGCCAACGCTTTATCTCAGCCGCCACATCCTGCGGACCCGGCCGGAATATTACCGCCTGCTGCAGGCCGTGACGCAGAAGGGCGAATGGGAGCCGTGGCTGCTCTATTTTCTGGGCGCGGTTGAGTCGACGGCGTCGTGGACCAACCTGCGCATCCGCGCGATCCGCGATCTCATCGACAATACGGCCGAGTACGTCAAAGCCAACGCCCCCGGCATTTATTCGCATGAGCTGATCCAGGCGATCTTCTCTCAGCCCTATTCGCGCATCGCGCATCTCACCGAACAGGGGATCGTCAAGCGCGTGTCGGCCTCCCGCTATCTCAAGCAGCTTGTCGATATCGGCGTGCTGGATGAAGAAAAGCAGGGACGCGACAAGCCGTTCATCAACCGGAAGTACATGGAATTGCTGGCGAGTGATGAGCACGCCTTCTCGCCGTATGTGATCGGTGAGACAGCGTCATCGCAGACCGAGAAGGCGGTAACATCATGAGCGACCAGGCGATGTCTCCAATTGCAGAGGTTCGTAGCCGCATTGTCGAGGCCGCCAAGCGCGTGGGCCGAGATCCTGAATCGGTGAAACTGATCGCGATTTCCAAGACCTTCGGAGAGCCGGAGATTTTGCCCGTGCTTGATGCCGGGCAGCGACTGTTCGGTGAGAACCGGGTGCAGGAAGCCAAGGGCAAATGGCCTGCGCTGAAGGAGCGTTTCACGGACATCGAGCTGCATCTCGTCGGCCCGCTGCAATCCAACAAGGCCAAGGAAGCCGTCGAGCTGTTCGACGTCATTCATTCTGTCGATCGCTGGAAAATTGCCAAAGCCATTGCAGAAGAAATGAACAAGCAGCAGCGCCGTCTGAAGCTGCTGGTTCAGGTGAATACGGGTGAGGAGCCGCAGAAAGCGGGCGTGATGCCGCGAGAGGCTGCTGAATTCGTGAATGCGTGCCGCAATGATTTGAAGCTCGAAATTTCAGGGCTGATGTGCATTCCGCCGGTTGACGAGGAACCAGCGGTGCATTTCGCGTTTCTCGCCAAGCTGGCCCGGGACCTTGGACTTCCCGAAATCAGCATGGGCATGAGCGGAGATTTCGAAACCGCGATCGAATTCGGCGCGACGTACGTGCGTGTCGGAAGTGCCATTTTCGGTGCGCGATAACCGCCTAGCCTTTCGTTTTCCAAAGCAAATTTTGTCTCGCCGCCGCGGTTGCCGCCCGTGAGTGGTAGGGTCGGCCTTGTGCTGATTCGCGCGTCGTTGCGACGGGGGACCGAGACATGACAGACACCATGGCAGCGGATGCCGTCGCGCGGGATGAGACAGCGACGGCGGAAATTCAGCGTCAGGTGGCCGAACGTCCGGAAAAATCCCCGGCCGGCAAAGCCATGTCGGACGCCAACTGGCATCGTTTCGACGTCGATATCTGGATCACCAATCTGAACTCGTATGAGTTCGGCATCTATAAGCGCTCGCGCAACCGCGCCAAGTCGCGCCAGTTCTCGACCGACATGGATATCTTCGCGGAAGTTATCGAGAATGGAAAACGCACCGCTCTTCTCGGCTATCGCGAGGATCTCTGGAAAAATAAGACCGGCATGGATAAGCGCCTTGCCGTGAAGATGTTCACGGAAGGCCTCAACTGGCGCGCCAGCATGGATCTCATGATCGGGCGCAGCCTGCAGCTGACGATCGGTGCGCGCGGCATTGGCGTCAGCGTCTACGCCATCAACACCAACGATGACAGTGTCATCACCTATCTGGAGCGATCCGCCAACAAGTGGCCGATCATGCCGGAGAACTATTCATTCTTCGTCATGCGCAAAGGCAAGCCGTGCTTTTATCGGCTTCGCCATGACTTCTTCAGCGTGGGTGGCGACTACAGTTTGTTCGACGAGAAGAACCAGAAGGTCGGCCATATCGACGGCAAGATCATCACGCTCGGCGGTTACTGGAAATGCAAAGTTCGCAAGGATCACGCGGACCGCAAATTGCTCGACGTCATGAAACTGTTCACGGCGACCATCGGCTTCAAGTCCGCAGCACGCCGGCATATGCATCGGCTGTGGGCGGACGTTCGCGCCGGCAAGCTCGAGCCGAGCATCGAGCGCCATGAATCCGAGTATTATCTGAACCCGCGCCGGGTGCGCTGATCGCTGCCCCCCAAATTGAAAGGGCATCCAGGCCACATTGGTCCATCTGGATGCCCTTGATGTTGGCCTGCACTGCGACAGGCAACTTGAAATGTAATCGGCCCAAGCCCGTTTACGTTCCGTTATCCAACAAATGATCGGGACGACGTTAGCCATGCGCTGAGCCATGGCCTGCGTCTCCGATGCCCTGGCGCGCGCCATATTCCTCGATTAGACCTCGTGCGAGCACTCCAGGGAGGAATAACAATCCATGACTGCGAACCCCGGTCTCGAGGCTTTGGCACAGGGCGTCATTCTGTCACCGTTCACGCGGCTGGCGCGATTGCTCAACGGCATCCCAGCGGGGCACGACAAAGTCATCGAAATGACGGCTGGCGATCCCAATGAGAAAATGCCGTCCTTCGTCATCGAGAAAATGGCTGAGGCCGAGGAGACGCTCTCGTCCTATCCAAAGATCCGCGGTTCCGACGAACTCCGGGGTGCCATCGCGGCATGGGTCAACCGGCGGTACGGGATTGCAGGGGGTATTGATCCGGTTCGCGAGATTCATCCGCTGAACGGCTCGCGCGAGGGGCTGTTCTACGCCGTGCTACCTGCGGTCGGCCGCAAGCGCGTCGAGGGGCGCCCGGTCGTTATTCTGCCCAACCCCTTCTACCACGCCTATCTCGGTGCGGTTTATGCCACCAACAGTGAGCCCTACTTCCTCAACGCGACCGAGGCGACGGGACACTTGCCGGATCTCGATGCCCTCGAGCGCGAGACCGAGATTCTGAATCGGACCGTTGCCTTCTATCTGTGCTCGCCGGCCAATCCGCAGGGGGCCGTGGGAAACGCCGAGTACGTCCGGCGGGCTGTCGAACTCGCGCGCCGCTATGACTTCATGCTGTTCTTCGACGAGTGTTACTCGGAGATTTACACGGGTGAGCCGCCGACCGGAGCGCTGGAAGTTGCCGCCAAAACACCGGAGCGGTTCGACAACGTCATTGTCTTCAATTCGCTGTCGAAGCGCTCGAACCTGCCCGGGCTGCGGTCGGGCTTCGCGGCGGGCGATGGGGATTTCCTCGAAACCCTGGCGGAAGTCCGCAACCTGACCGCCCCGCAAATGCCGGGTGTCGTTCAGCACGCCTCGGCGGCGATCTGGTCGGAAGAGCAGCACGTTTCCGTCATTCGCCAAGCCTACCGGACCAAATTCGATATCTGCGACGAGGTTCTGCAGGGCCGGCTCGGTTACCGCCGGCCGGCTGGCGGGTTTTTCCTGTGGCTCGATATGAGCCAAATCGGTGGCGGCGTAGACGCTGCGGTAACCCTTTGGAAACGCTGCGGTGTCAAGGTCGTACCTGGCGCCTTCCTGGCCCAGCCCGGTGCGGACGGGAGCAATCCCGGTGAAAATTTCGTGCGCGTCGCCCTTGTGCACGATCCGGTTACGATCAGGGAGGCGCTGAATCGTATCGTTTCTGTTGTGTAGTTGTACCGATTGGCGTCCATGTACCGTGAGAGTTACGCGTTAGATCAGCAGCGCTTTCTTCCTGATGTGATGGAAGAAAGGCTGACGGCGTGGTTTGCCCGCTGTATCGGCATTGCGCTCTGCGTTGTCGGGGCCGCGGGCTGGATCAGTCTGCTGACGTGGTCGGTGGGCGATCCGAGCCTGTCTCATGCCAGCTATGCGCCCGCGAGCAATCTGCTGGGTGCGCCAGGCGCCGTTGTTTCAGATCTCCTGCTTCAGTTTTTCGGCCTGGCCTCCGTGTTCATCGTGCTTGCCCCGGCCGTCTGGGGTTATGAGCTGATCGCGGGCGGACAGATTTCGATGTTCCGTTTGCGCGTGCTGCTGCTGCCCGTTGCGACGTTGGCGCTTGCGGCCGGCACCTCGGCGTTGCCGACAGCCGCAACGTGGCCGCTCTATCACGGCTTCGGCGGTCTTCTCGGCGACCTCATCTACAATCTCGCCGCCAGCATTCTGACACTGGCGTTGCCGGCGCGCTCGGCCGGTCTTGCTGGTCTTGTGCTCTTTTCCGGCGGTCTTGCCGCTTTCACCTGCTGCCTTGGATTGGCTGGCCGCGAACCCTTGGCACGCTGGCAGTCTGCAGCGACCTATCGCCCGCAGCTGGGTGGATTGTTCCGTCGCCGGGCAGTCAGCCCTGTCAATCCGGGTATCGAGCCCGCCCTTCAACAGCCGGTGATGTCTCCCGAACCGCGCCCGGAGCGCGTTCGCGAAGCAGCGCCCGCGCCGATGACGATCGATCGTGCGCAGCCTGTTGCTGACGAGACGTGGGCACCGGAGCACGAGAGCGACACGGCCGACGAAGAGCTTGACGGTGGCCGTGATGTGTCGTTCGACGCCGATACCGATCTCGCAAGCCGAGAAATCGCGAAGCGTTTCGCGCCCAACAATGCCGCTGTACGGCCGGGGTCAGAACCGACGCTGGAGCTGCCTTTGGATTTGCCATCGGTGGCGCCAAAACCCGCGCCGCGTCCGGCCAATCGTGGGCTGAGATTGCGCCGCAAGGAAACAGGTTTCCGGCAGCCCAGCCTCAACCTGCTGAAGCGTCCGACGGCGGTCAAACAGAACAGCGAGCTGGTGCAATCCATGCTGAATGGAACGGCACGGCTGCTGGAAGACGTGCTGGCCGACTTCGGTGTGAAAGGTGAAATCAAGGACATCAAACCGGGCCCAGTCGTCACCCTGTTCGAGCTGGAGCCCGCGCGTGGCACGAAGTCGGCCCGCGTCATCGGATTGGCGGAGGATATCGCTCGTTCGATGAGCGCGATGGCGGTGCGTGTTGCCGTTGTACCTGGCCGTAACGTGATTGGTATCGAGCTGCCGAACACGCCGCGCGAGGGTGTCCTGCTGCGCGAAATTTTCGAGGCTGGCGCTTTCAAATCGACCGGTGCGACGCTGCCGCTGGCGCTTGGCAAATCGATCGGTGGTGATCCCATCGTTGTCGACTTGGCGCGCATGCCGCATCTGCTCGTCGCCGGCACCACCGGTTCGGGCAAGTCGGTCGGCATCAATGCGATGGTTCTGTCGCTGCTTTATAAGCTGTCACCCGACGATTGCCGGCTGATCATGATCGATCCGAAGATGCTGGAGCTGTCGGTCTACGACAACATTCCCCATTTGCTCACCCCGGTCGTCACCGATCCGCACAAGGCGGTCGCGGCGCTGAACTGGGCCGTGCGCGAAATGGAAGAGCGCTACAAGCGGATGGCTCGCCTCGGTGTGCGCAATATCGACGTGTTCAACAACCGTGTCCGCCACGCCAAGATGCAAGGCGGAAGCCTGCAACGCACGGTGCAGACCGGATTCGACCGCAAAACCGGCGAGGCCATTTTCGAGACCGAGACGTTCGAGCTGGAGCCGATGCCCTATATCGTCATCGTGGTCGATGAGTTCGCCGATCTGATGATGGTGGCCGGCAAGGAGATCGAGGCTGCCGT
>JAEYYQ010000491.1 GCA_023428365.1 Pseudomonadota bacterium
GTTTTTCCTCAGCGCGGATGGCTCGGGATTATGTGGCCATTTATGAAAAGATTCTTTCAAAACGCCGGCACCCAGCCACCACCGTGCCACTTTCCGTGCATGCGACGGTAACGCCATTGACGACTCCGGTACACGCTTTAGGTGTAGGCGGATCGGCAGCCATGGCTGCCCCAACCGCTAGTAGCGGCGTTGCCCTGACGCGAGCGCCGCCAGCGAGCTAGAGGTGTGCGCTCGACGCGCCCGCCGTAGAATAGGTCAGGGGGTACCGATGACGGCGGTCCATCTTAAAACCGAGCAGTTGCAATATCCGGAGCCGCAGCCTGAGAACGTCGAAAAGGCCTATATTTCCACAGGGCCAGCACATCCCCGCGCAAGTCGATCTCTCAAGCACAATGATACATTTGCAGTCATCGACGCCCACGGCGACATGAATTGCTCTGCGCCCGGGGCCGATGGTCTGTTTCATCGCGACACCCGCTATCTTTCGTACCTTGAACTGGCCGTTCTGGGCGTGCAGCCGTTACTCTTGGCCTCGAATATTTCCGAAGATGCGACCTATCTTCGGGCCGATCTTACTAATCCGGATATCTATCGCGACGGCCAAATCGCGCTGCTGAAAGACCACGTTCACTTTGAGCGAACCGTTTATGTTCGCGGCGGAATGCTGCATCAGCAGATTACAATCACGAATTACAATGCGACGCCCGTCCACCTCGTGCTCACCATCGGCTTTGACAGTGATTTCGCCGATCTCTTCGAAGTTCGCGGCATGCGTCGCCCCCGACGTGGAACGATCCATCATCGCGTTTGCGGCAAACAGGAAGCGGAGATCGTTTGCACCGGTCTCGACAGCGTTCACCGGCGCACCCGTATCACCTTCGAACCCGCACCGGCCGAACTCTCTCCGACGCTCGCAACATACCGGCTGACGATCGCGCCGCAGGAGCGCTCGCCTATCGTCGTCGATGCCGCCTGTACGGCGACCGAAGAATTGCAGAAGCGCGTGGCTTATTTGCCGGGATTGCTCGAAGCGAGGCGGGATTTCCGCCGAAAAATTCAGCAGCAGGCAATCATTGAAACCGGGAACCCGAGCGTCAACGAAGTACTGCGCCGATCATCCGCTGATCTGGCGATGCTGACGACGGAGACGCCCCACGGACACTACCCCTACGCTGGGATTCCCTGGTTCTCGACGGCCTTCGGCCGAGATGGGCTGATCACCGCAATCGAGACCCTCTGGATAAATCCGCAGGCAGCAAGCGGCGTTCTACGCTATCTGGCGCACCATCAGGCCGTTGCTCACGATCCTGCCTCTGACGCCGAGCCCGGAAAAATACTTCACGAAACTCGCGGCGGTGAAATGGCATCGCTCGGCGAGGTACCCTTCGGTCTGTACTACGGTAGCATCGATTCAACACCGCTGTTTGTCGTGCTTGCGGGCCTCTATGCAGAGCGGACTGGCGACGACGCGATGCTGGCCGAACTGTGGCCCAATATCGAAGCTGCCCTTCATTGGATGGACACCTACGGAGACCGCGACGGCGACGGATTTATCGAATATCTGCGCGGCGTGGATACAGGATTAGCGAACCAGGGCTGGAAGGATTCCTGCGATTCGATCTTTCACGCAGACGGCCAATTAGCCGATGGTCCGATCGCACTCGTTGAAGTGCAAGCCTATGCGTACGAGGCGAAGCGTCTCGCGGCGCGCGCAGCACGGCGTCTGGGAAAAACTCTGCGGGCGCAGCAATTGGAAGCGAGTGCCAATTCACTGAAGGATAAGTTTGAGAGCGCGTTTTGGTGCGACGACATCGGGATGTATGTGCTCGCGCTCGACGGCCACAAGCGGCCATGCCGGATTCGCGCCAGTAATGCTGGACACGCACTCGCCACCGGCATCGCGTCTCGGAGCAGGGCTGACCAAACCTCCGAGCATCTTCTCGGCGCCGCGTTCTTTTCCGGTTGGGGTGTGCGAACCATCGCCGATACCGAGGCGCGCTATAATCCGATGTCGTATCATAACGGCTCGATCTGGCCGCATGACAACGCCCTGATCGCATCAGGCCTTGCTCGCATAGGCCGACGTGACGGCGCAGAGCGCATTCTCAAGGCTTTGTTTGATGCAGCATCGCGGATGGACCAACGCAGACTGCCGGAGTTGTTTTGCGGATTCCGGCGCCGGCGTGGCCGCGCTCCAGTGCTGTATCCGATGAGCTGCTCACCGCAAGCATGGGCAAGCGGCGCTACATTCTACGTGCTTCAATCGCTGTTAGGCCTGGAGATCCATGGGCGAAGTTCGACTTTGCGCTTCAACGCGCCGGTCGTCCCCGATTGGCTCGATTATGTTGAAATTCGCAATCTCACGATCGGCGCAAACACAAAAATAGATGTCCGTCTGACGCGGACACAAGATCAGCGGGTTGAAGTCAAGCACACGACGAGGCAGGGCCATGTCGCGATTGAAATAGCGGAAACCGCGAACAATAGCGCGGACTAGATATTCCGCTTCGCAGACGCCGCGATCTGGCTGATTTCTTATGACTCAAAGCAGCGCCTGAACCCTGCATTAGGGATATTGTTGTCATTTTCCGAATCTTGCTCCGACGAATGCAACTTCTATTTATCGATCTGGTTTCGCGGGTGACGCGAGTTGAAATCGCGCAGGTCATTAAATGGCGGCGTGCGATTGCTCGTTACCTTGCCGATTTTACGGAGCAGCCGATGAGTAGCACTTTTTTCGTCACGTCGTTTGCAGCCGCATTGACCGCGGCGACGTTTTTTTTCGCTGCAAGTGGCGACGCCCAAACACGTCGCCCCGCCCAAAACGCCGCGCCGGCAACAACGACGCAGACCCCCGAGCAGGAACTGCTCAGCAGCGGCCCGCCGGAGACGCTATCCCAGTGCATGTCCTACTGGGATCCATCGACCCAAATGTCGAAAAGCGAATGGCGAGATACCTGCCAGCGAACTCAAAACGGGCTGAACCCGCTGGGAACGTCGGAACAGCCGATCCGCGATACGACCAAAAAACGGTGAGCATTGCTTCGTAAGCTACTTCCGCTCGCGATCCCGCTGCCAATAAACAAACAGTACAGTCACGATCGCCGTCAGAACGACGGTCGCCTGGATGTCCGGGCGGTTGATGAACGCGAACCACGTCGTCAGTGCCTGCGAGAAGCCGCCCCGACCGACAAGCATGCTGTTGGCGACAATGAACGTCAGCGCCACGGCAGCCGTGAGCGCAACCGCAATCGAGACTTGTAGCGTTCTCTTGAAGAGCCGAGGGACCGACAGCTTCTTTCCCGGCACTGCCAGAACGGTCTTGTCAGACATTGGCCAACCTCCGATTCAAATCGAACCAAGCCGCCCCGTGAAACGAGGCACGGAACCAACGTGCGCATGAACGCGCGCAAGACACAGATGCAAACGCTACCCTTCGCTCAACCAGCCCCGAGCGCCCATTCGAGAGCCGCGTCGACATGGATCAGCGTGGTGTCGAACACAGGCATCGGAACGTTGGTGGCGTTGAGCAACATCCCGACCTCCGTACATCCCAGGATCAGGCTGTCAGCCCCGGCCACCTTGAGTCTCTCGGCAATCGCAATGTAGCGCAGACGAGAGGTCTCCTGTGTGATCCCACAGCACAACTCGTCAAAAATAATACGATTGATTTCAGATCGTTCGGCGGAATCCGGAACCAGAACCTCGATTCCGAAGCGATCGCGCAGACGACCGATGTAGAAGTCTTCTTCCATCGTGTAGCGCGTGCCGATGAGAGCCGGCCGCCTCAATCCGGACGCTCGAATCTTGTCTGCGGTCGCGTCGGCGACATGCAGAAATGGAATCGAAACCGCCGCCTCGATCGCCGGCGCGACCTTATGCATGGTGTTGGTCGCCAGAACGATGATTTCTGCCCCTGCGCGCTCCAAGTCGGCGGCGGTTGCCGCCAGCAGCCTGCCGGCATCGTCCCACCGCCCCTGGGATTGCATCTGCTCGACCTCAGCAAAATCAACAGACCAGAGCACGACCTTGGCCGAATGCAGCCCGCCCAGCAGCCGCCGTGTCTCTGCATTCAGACGAGCATAGTAAAGCACCGTCGATTCGGCGCTCATTCCCCCGATGATCCCGATGACCTTCATGTCGCCCTGCTTCGGCTGCCTTTGTCCCATGCAAGATAGCATGGATGGTTTGCAGGGCGATCACTTGCTGGCGGTGGAGATCGTGACGGAACGCTGATATGGCTCTGTCCGCCTTGGCTGCCATCCGAGGCAATCGAGGCAGGAAACTGCTGCAAGCAAGAACAGGCCGCGTCGTCACTGAAACGCGACCGCAGGAAACGCGACAAGATGACGGATGCTGCGATTACGAAGAAGGACCCGCGCGTGTTCTACGCACTTGCGTGGATGTGCATCGCGCTTGCGTCTTTTTCGACGATCGCCATTGCGGGACGCTTCGCAGCTCAAGGCGCGACGACTCTCGACATGATGTTCTATCGGAGCCTCATGTCGCTCGCCATCATTACCACCTTCGTGGTGGCGGGGCCGGGTCTGGCGCAAATGCGCACTCCGTACCTGACCTTGCACACCGTGCGCGCCGTTACTCACTTCGTTGGTCAATACAGTTGGCTGGCCGCCCTCACGCTGATCCCACTCGCGCAGCTTTTTGCACTCGAATTCACCGCGCCGATCTGGGTCGCGCTGCTGGCACCCGTCTTCCTGCATGAGCGGCTCACCCGCACACGCGCGGCTGCCGCTGCTCTCGGTTTCATCGGGCTATTGATCGTTGCTCGCCCAGGGATGATCGAAATGAGTTCAGGCGTGGCGTTTGCGCTCCTGGGAGCCGTCGGCTTCGCAATGTCGATGCTCGGCACGAAAGCTCTGACGACACGTCATGAGGGACCGCTGCGTATCCTGTTCTATATGTTTCTTATCCAGGCCATTCTGTGCCTCTTGCTGCTGTTTGGCGGTGTCCGGCTTTTGGACTGGGCAACCCTCGGCTGGATTCTGGTGCTGTCGATTGCCGGTCTTCTGGCGCACTATTCGCTCGTCCGCGCATTCTCATTGGTCGATGCCATCATCGTCGCGCCGATGGATTTCCTGCGCCTGCCGTTGATCGCCGTAGTTGGTGCGCTGTTTTACGCCGAACCGTTCGATCCAATCGTACTGCTCGGCGGAGCCGTCATCATCGCGGGCAACATGATCAACCTTTGGGGCGAACGCCGCGCCCGCGAAAGCGCGGCGAAATCATAGACTGAGACGTGCGGTGTCTCAGGCTTTGCGCGGAATGCCGATGCTGCGCCCCGCCCTTTCGGGCCTGGGTAATGCCGCGGCAGCGCTCTTGAAAGCTTCAGCACTGGCAAGCAGATCGGCTGGCCATGGTGTGGTCCGCCGTGCTTTCAGATCGAGACTGAGAAACATCCATTCGGACGTCGCAGCCACCCATCCCTCGGTGGCATGCTGCATCTCACAGTAGACCTGCATTCGCTTGGCATCGACGTCGAGGATGCGGACCACAACGCGGACGCTGTCAGTTCCCATCAACTCCCGCAGGTAGCAGATATGGGCTTCAGCGGCGACATACGTGAATCCTGTCGCCTCGATATAAGCAGGCCCAAGCCCAACCTCCACCAGCACCTCATCGAGCGCCCGATCGAAGATGACATTGTAGTACGCCATATTGAGGTGGTCGTTGTAGTCAATCCACGCCTTCTCGATCTGGATCGGCGAGGAGACCAGCAGTCCGGTATTGGGCATTCCCACTTCCTGTATCACGCGCGGCGCGGAAAGGCGCGACGGTAAAGGGCGATCGTCGCGGGCAGAATGAACAGCTGCGCAATGAGCGACGATAACAAACACACGGCGGCGAGACGCCCGAACAGGCGCAGCGACGGCAGGTGGGAGAGTATGGTCACGCCCAAGCCCAGCGCCAGCACGATCGTCGTCAGCACGATGACCGGGCCAATATGATGCATCGTATTAATGAGCGCGGTCTTCTCGCTACCTGGTCCCGGAGGAATTTTCGACTCCTCAATACGGAACCTGTTCAGGAAGTGAATGGTCGAGTCGATCGCCAGCGCGAACGCCACCGTGATTGCGATGATCGAGGCAAACTGCAACCCTTCCCCGGTCACCCATAACAGCGCTCCGGTGGCGAAAATCGGAAACACCGACGGTAGGATGCTCGACACACCGGACAGCACCGAGCGCAGTGCGATCCCGAGGAAGATGAAGATCACGAACATATCGCCGATAAGGCCGATATTGAGTTCACCGATCAGCTTGGCGGAATTGCGAGCGGCAATCGCAGGCAGTCCGGTGACGGAAATCTCGTAGCCGGGATGCGCGATACGAACCGGTTCGAGCGCCTCATCGATCCGATCCACCACCGGCAGAATTGCACTCGCGTCGATATCGGGCAAACGGCCGGTTACGAGTACGGCACGCTCATCCTTATCGATGAAGCGGCGCACCAGATGATCGGGCAGGACGCCGACATACTTCTTCACTGTCTCGATGCGCGCATCGCCGGCATCGGCCAGCCAGCGGCGAAGGCTATCGAGCGACCAGACGTTGCCCAGGCCGGCGACATTCTCAAGCACGGCATGAGCTTGGGCAATAACCTCGAACGTGGCCGGATCGTAAAGTGACGCCCCGTCCTTCAGCTGCACCATGACGTGCACAGGATTGGCCCCCGTCAACTTCATGTCGAGGCGGTCAGTCGCAGCGAGCGCGTGCTCCTTGTCGGGCACCTGATCGGCCAGCCTGTATTGCGGCTCAAGTTGAACGTAGGCTGCGCCGGTGAGAATGACGGCAAGGAGTCCGGCGAGGAAGAAGGGCAACGGCCTGCCCGCAACCACGCGGACGATGGCATCCGTCGCCTTCGTCAGGAAGCCGATCCCGTCATTCTGATCGATCGTCGCCTGATTTGTTGGCACCTCCTCCTTTTGGATCAGCAGGACCGCAAGCGTCGGCACCACAACCGCGACTGCGATGTAGGAAATTCCCACCGCCATGAGCGCCGCAACGCCGAACGTACGAATCAACGCGGATTCCGCCAATGAGAACGACAGAAGGGCCAAGGCAGCGTTCATCGCGGTGAGCAGACAGGCGGGCGCTACGTCACGCACCGCGTTGCGCGCAGCGGTCAGCCGGTCCACACCCGCCATGATGTCCCGACGGATCGAGAACACGAGGTGCATGGAGTCGGAAAAACCTGCCACCAGGATAAGCGGCGTCAGCACGTTGATGAACAGGTTGAGCCTGAAATCCAGTCCACCGACTGCGCCGAGCGTCCAAAGAATGGCGATCGACGGCCCCAGCACCGCGATGATCGTCAGTGAAAGGCGACGGAAGAAAAAGTATGCAATGACGGCGCCGAGAAGAAATCCCAGGCCGTTGTAGACCAGCCGATCACGCTCGACCGCGTTGCGGATTTCCATCTGCATCACAGGCGCGCCAGTCAGCTTGACCGTGAGACCAGAACCCTCCAGCGCGCGTTCGGATGTCTTGAGGATATCTTCGATGATGACCTTCGAACCTCGTTCTTCCACGAGTTCGCGGTCCAGCGACATGACGATCAGCGCGAGTTGCCCATCATCCGACAGGAATTTGCCTGCCACGATATCATTGGTCCGCAGCGCGCCGATCATGGTTTCGAATGCAGGGCCCTCCGGCAAAACGTCGGGAACCAGAGGCGGCGCATACCCGCTTGCATCGGGCTTGCCGCGCGCCGACAGCATCGACACCAAGCCGCCAACGCCGTCGGCGAGTTGAAGTTCGATCACCGCGTTGGAAAAAGCATCAAGCTGCGGCTTCTTCAGAAGGTCCGGACCTTCCACCACGGCCAGCACATCGTATTCACTCGAGGGAAACCGGCGGTCGATCTCCTCATATTGCCGGAACTCCGGCGTATCGGTGCGGAACAGCTCCGACAGTGAATCATCGACCTTCAGGTTCATGAAGCCGACGAGAGCAAACGCGCTCACCACCAGGATCAAAACTGCGGTCACGTAAGGCGCGCGCAGAGCAACCAGCCCCAGCCGCTCCAGGCCGAAACTCAGCGCAAACCCGCGCTGCGGCGTGCCCTCATCCGGCATGCGTTTCTCGCTGGCTCCTTTGTGGTGTAAATCGGCTCGATCCTGCATCCGGTCTCAAACATCCTGGTGACAATTCAGCCGGTGCCCGACTCAAGCGTCTCGGCGCGTGGATGGTTGCATCGCTTCCGCCGCCGGAGCAAGCCACCAGCCCGTTCCTTCGCGTTCAAGGGATCATCGCGTAAGCCGCTCAAAAACAATAACTATCCAATCCACCATCGCGCCGACGTGTGGCCGAATAGCGACATGCTCGTCACTGTCGATGGAAGGCCGATCGCGCCGCTGCCGCTGCGCGGCTATCGCATGTCTGAATGATCAGCCCCGCGCCTCGACGCTTCCGGCATATTGACCTATAGGAAAACGCGCATCTGTAAGACGTCACGCACGACCATCCGGAGACCGCCAATGGCCGACAAGATCCTCGACGCCAAGGGGCTGAACTGCCCGCTGCCAATCCTGAAAGCCAAGAAGGCGCTCAGCGAACTCCCCAAGGGCGGCACGCTGGAGGTTTTGGCTACCGATCCAGGATCGGTCGCTGACTTCGATGCCTTCTGCAAGGCAACCGGCAACACGCTGCGGGAACATTCGGAAACTGACGGCGTCTATCGCTTTCTTATAGAGCATGCAGCCTGAGCGTCACGACGCGCTGCACGTTCGCGAATTTAAAGAACGCTCTGGCCGCGCAAGGTCATCGCAGCGTCCAGACACAGGGAGAACGACATGTCAGATATGCGCTATAGAGTGCTCGGTCGATCCGGAATTCGCGTGAGTGAGCTGTGCCTGGGCACCATGAATTTCGGCGGACCGACAGATGAAGCCGAGTCGGGCCGTATCATCGATCACGCGCTGGACGCCGGCGTCAACTTCATAGACACCGCGAACGTCTACACGGAGGGCCGCTCCGAAGAGATCATCGGTCGCGCCCTGAAGGGCCGGCGGGATAACGTCGTGCTTGCAACCAAAGTGGCGCAAGTCGTCGGCAAGGGACCGCTCGACTACGGTCTGTCACGTCTTCACATCATGAAGGCCGTCGAAGATAGCCTGCGGCGGCTGCAGACGGATCATATCGATCTCTACTACACGCATCGTGTCGATCCCAACACCCCGTGGGAGGATGTCGCGGAGACGTTCGGCAATCTGATCCGCGCTGGCAAAATTCGGAATTGGGCGCTGTCCAACGTCCGTGCTTGGCAGATCGCACATGTTGCCCACGTCTGTCGCAATCTTGGCGTGCCCGAACCGGTGGCGCTTCAGCCTTACTACAACGCCATGAACCGTCAGCCTGAAGTCGAGGTTCTGCCGGCCGCGCGTGAGTTCGGCCTCGGCGTGGTGCCCTACAGCCCGATCGCACGTGGCATCCTGACCGGCAAATACAAGCTCAATGTCACGCCTGATGCCGATAGCCGGGCCGCGCGGAAAGATACGCGCATGATGCAAACGGAATGGCGGCCGGAATCGATGGAGATCGCCGAGCACCTCAAGGCCCACGCGGAGAAGCGTGGCACAACTCTGATGGCCTTCGCAGTTGCCTGGGTATTGAACAACAAGGCGATCACATCCGTGATTGCTGGTCCGCGCACGCTGGAGCAGTGGAAGCCCTACCTCACTGCGCTGGAGTTCGCCTGGAGCGCAGAGGATGAGGCTGCAGTCGACAAGTATGTCGTCACCGGCCACGCCTCCACTCCGGGCTATTCCGACCCGGCTTACCCAATTCTGGGGCGGTTCCCGGCGGTGTCCTAACAGAACTTGAGAGGCAACAGCTCTCGGCCAGCGGCGGAAGACAGCGGACGCTCTTTTGAAGCGGACGCTGTCCAGCCTTCCCTGCGCCGTCAGTAAGCTGAAACGAACGGGCCGTTGAACTTATAGCTGACGCCTACTCGTACGAGATTGAACGTCTGCTCGACCTTTTCGCTGGCTTCGCCCACAACCGGCACATCCATCGTAAGCGTGGTGCTGCCGAGATCTGCATAGAGATACTCGAGCTTGGCAGTCCAGTTGTCGGCGAACATGTATTCGGCGCCTGCACCGATGGTCCAGCCTACGGACGTGCTGCTATCCGAGAGTGAGAACGGCCCGGTCGTATTGCAGATCGTGAATACAGGTGCACCGTCAGGGCAACTCATGCCGCCGTGTGCATGTGCCCACGCCATTCCCCCCGTGACATAGGGCAAAAAGCGATCAAACGCGTAGCCAAGCCGCAGCCGCACGGTTCCGAAATAGTCTATCTTGCTGCTCAGCCTGAGAGCCGTACCGTCAAGTCGCGAATCGTCGACACCGGCGAACGAAACATCAGCCTCGACGCCAACCACGACGTTGCTCGGAAACTGAAAGTTGTACCCAATCTGGGCACCACCTAACCAGCCTTCCGGATGCTGTGTCGGCGTGCCGACTGTCTCGGCATCCCCGGTTCCCCACCCGTAACCACCATGGCCACCTAGGTAAAAACCGGTCCAATTGTAAGCTGGCGGCGCCATGAACGGCTCCACGGGCGTGGGATAGTTTAAGTCTGCGGCGCGAGCAGAAACCGAGCTTAGCGCCACTACTGCCATCACTGCGAAAAAGCGTGTGTGCATGTAGTTGCCCCCGAAAAATGGCTGGTTCCCACCCTCCCCAATTTTCAGAGAATCAAAACTTCGGCTGATTCGCCAAATCCCACAACCCTGTAAAGGTCCATTGCGTCGCAGAAAGTCACCGAAAGGAATTTCCAGTTCTTTCAAGAGCTACTCAATCACGCGCCAGCATCCGAGTAGCCATTGACGCTGTGTCGGAGTTGCATAGCCTGCGGCTTGCACGGGCAAGATCGATTCCCGTCAAGTGCGATAAAGGCAGAAGTTTTCGGCGTCGCCTTGCTGTCCTGGTCTTGACACTTCCGGGTTGCCGGAAGAGAAAGACCGGCGTCACAAGTGGATGACGGGCGGTTAGCTCAGCGGGAGAGCACACGCTTCACACGCGTGGGGTCATAGGTTCAATCCCTATACCGCCCACCACTTGGTGCCTTCTCAGCCTCGCGACAGACTGATCGTGACGCCCTTGAGATTGGTGCCCTCGGTCGAGATCGAAACGGCTTGCGTCGACGATCCGTATGACACGGACATTGAACCGGACAGGCCGCCACCAACGATCGACATGTTGATGTTTCCACGCGAGGCTTTGCCATTCACATCGCCGGAAGCATTGAAAGTCCGCTCCTCCCAGTGGCCGGACAAGCGGCCATTCGCATGCTGGAGGCTGGCGCGGATATCGATCTTGTAGCTGGTCGAGGCACAGCGAATCGCTAGCCCGAGCTCGTCGCTACCTTTCGGATTGTAGTAGGCGCGGCAACTGATGCGCTCCGTCTTGCCATCGGCAAATCGGACCTGCCCACCGCCGCTCCAGGACCCGTTCAGTTGACCGAAAGCGCCAGAAGACTGAGCGACTTCAGAGACTTGTGCATGAAGCATCGTTGCGCCGGCTAACATCGCCCCCGTTGTCACGAGAGCCAATGCCGCAGAACGGAATTCCAAGGCCACAGGCTATCCCCTTTTCCCCTGAAAGCAAGTCGCCGACCGCCGGGCGCCAATTTGGACCGGTCGGCACCAGAGCCGCAAGCCCTTATTGCCCCCTGCACGCAACAACTTCATGGCATAGGATCGAACGCCGCAGCGAACAGCTTGCAAACAAAAACGCCGCCAGCGGACCGGCGGCGTCGAAATCGCGGTATCTATGCCGAACCAGCCTTTAGGCCAGCTCGACCTGACCGGCCTGCTTGCCACGGCCACGGCGATCGTCTTCGAGCACGAACGTAACCCGGTCGCCTTCATTCAGCGAGCGGATGCCTGCCCGCTCAAGGGCGGTTGCGTGTACAAAAACGTCATTGGCGCCGTCTTCCGGCTTGATGA